>JAUIHJ010000782.1 GCA_030432015.1 bacterium | reverse complement strand
CCGGTCCGACTTGCAGCTCCATGATTATTGCATTCCCGTCAATTCCTATTTCCCAACGCAAGCTATGATGGACGGGTTGCGGGCACGTATCGACAAGGTCCTGCGGTATTATCCCGGCGACAACCAATCGATCTCCGAACGCCTCGGCGATTTTCTGAACCTCGATCCCAGTCGCGTTGTTGTCGCGAATGGATCGACCGAACTGATCACGTGGATCAATCACGGTTGGGTCTCGAAGAATCTCGTCACCGACGTGCCGACATTTGGGCGTTGGACCGACACGGCGCGAGAAATCGGCCGCATTGTCTACCCGTTCTATCGACGTCGTGCGGACGATTTCCAACTCGACGTCCGTGAGTTCATTCGGTTTACGGATGATCTTGGGGCGAAGGCCGTGGCGATTTGCAATCCCAACAACCCCACCGGTGCGTTCCTCGGCAGAACAGAAATGATGCAGTTGCTCGATGCCGCACGCCACCTGGAATTGGTCGTGATTGACGAGTCCTTTATCGACTTTGCTTCCGCTGACGCGATCCCGACGATTGTGCAGGATGCCCTCCAATACGACAACGTCATCGTCATCAAAAGCCTGGGGAAGAATCTTGGCCTCCACGGGCTGCGGTGCGGTTACGCTGTGGCCAGCGAGGACTGGGCGTGCCGCCTGCGACGGATGCTTCCGCCGTGGAACGTGAATGCAATTGCCGAAGATCTGATTCGCTGCATGCCGGCGGCCCGGAGCGCGTATGAGGAAAGCCGGCGCAAGGTCGTGCGTGATTCGCGGGACCTGCAGCATCGCCTGGCGAGGCTCAACGGGATCACCGCTTTCCCCACCCACGCGAATTTTGTCTTCTGCGAATTGGACGGCCGGTTTGCGGGCCGCCAGTTTCGCGACGAGCTGCTGCAACAGTCAGGGTGCCTGATTCGCGAATGCGGTTCAAAGCTTGGCGGCAGCGCACAATTTCTCAGGATCGCGACGCGGCCTGCCGACCAACAGCGCCTTCTCGTGCGGGCGATGCAGCGGGCGTTGACCCGGCCACATCGCCCAACGCCGCGCCGCTTTCCGCCGGTTGCTTCGCCGGGTAGCTTGGCTAGACAACGCCACGTTGTTCCGTAAATATTTGGTTGTCGATCGTTTGGTCCTCTGACAGCGTGCCTGGCGGGGGACGAGTCCTCACCAGCCTTGCACGTGCCACGTGCAACGTCATCTGACGTGGCGATCTTGGCGACGTTACCCATGCCGGTCCCCTTCAACTACAATAATCGCCATGGCAAACTTCCAGAATCTCCATCGCCGTGACTTCCTCAATTGGGGCGCCCAGGGGCTGGCTGCCACGGCGCTGGTGCAACTCTTGCGTGGCGACGGATTGTTGGCCAGCGACGCGCCCGCTGGGTCGCCTTTCCTGAGCCTTGCACCGCGCGCCAAGCGGGCTATCCATATCTGTCTGGTCGGCGGCATGAGCCACCTGGATTCCTTTGACTACAAGCCGGAGCTTGAGAACCTCCACGGCAAATCGCTGACAACGGACGAGAAGCCGGATATCTTCTTTGGCAAGGTCGGCTTGCTTCGCAAACAGGACTGGCAATTCAAGCAGCGTGGCAAGAGCGGTCTGTGGGTCTCCGAGATGTTTCCGCACATTGCGGATGTCGCGGACGAGCTGACGGTGATTCGTTCGATGGTCACTGAATCGGCCAATCACACCCCGGCCCTGTTTTTCGAGAACAGCGGCTTTGAATTCAACGGATATCCTTCGTTGGGCAGTTGGCTCTCGCATGGTTTGGGGAACGAATCGGATTCGCTGCCGACATACGTGGTGCTCGCCGATGCGCGAGGCGGGCCCAACGGCGGAGCCTCGAATTGGAGTAACGGATTCCTGCCTTCGCAGCATCAGGGCGTCGAACTGCGTGGCGGCGACCAGCCGGTCCGCGACCTGTTCCCAGCGCGGGCGGTCCCGGTCGGCGCCGACGAGGGTGTGCGAGAATTCCTTGACCTGGTTAATCGACGCCATGCCGACCGCTTGGACAACGATCGCTTGCTCGCCGCGCGGATTCGCAGCTACGAGTTGGCGGCCAGGATGCAACGCTCCGTGCCCGAAGTGAGCGACCTGAAGGACGAGACGGCGCAGACGCTCGCCATGTACGGTCTGCATCGCGAGGCCACGGCCGACGGTGCGCGGCGGTGCCTCCTGGGCCGGCGTTTGTTGGAGCGGGGAGTTCGTTTTGTGCAGGTGTTCTCAGGGGGCCCGATCGCGGGAAGTCCCCGGGCCAGCTGGGATGCCCACGAAAACGTGTACGAAAATCATTCGCTGGAAGCCTCGCGGATTGACCAGCCGGTCGCGGCGCTGCTCAAGGATTTGAAACGGCTGGGGATGCTGGATGACACGCTGGTCCTGTTTACCACCGAGTTCGGCCGTACCCCATTCGCGCAATCCGAAGCGGACCGAGTAGGGCCAGGCCGCGATCACAACCGTTACGGTTTTTCGGTTTGGTTGGCGGGTGCCGGCCTCAAGCCGGGAATTGCGTTCGGAGCCACTGACGACGTCGGTTGGAAGGCCGTTGAACAGCCCGTTTCGTGGCACGACTTGCATGCCACGATCTTGCATCTCTTCGGCATCGACCACGAAAAGCTGACATACTACCACAATGGCATTCAGCGTCGCCTGACCAATGTACATGGCGAAGTTGTCAGAGGGATTCTGGCCTGACGCAGCATTGTGTCGGTTCGCCATTTGGCAGTTTGTTTCTTCCTCAAGCCCCCAGGAAAAACCCTTCCATGCGCAACTCGCACTTGCTTTACGGCGCGCTGATCGCCGTCACGCTTCAGGCCGGATTTGGCTCGGCCGCTGAGCAGCCAAAGCGAAAGTTTGTCGCTGCGGATTCGTCGCAGCGACGCGTGGCAATTATCGGTGAAGACGGCTCAACGATTTGGGAGCATCACATTGGCCCGCTCCACGATCTCCATGTCTTGCCATCCGGGAATCTGCTGTTTCAGCTCACCTGGACCCATATTGTCGAGATGAATCCGGCGACGAACGAGGTGGTGTGGGAATATGATGCGGCGAAGGAAAACGGCAACGCGGGCCGGCGGATTGAAGTGCACGCTTTTCAGCGATTGCCCAACGGCGACACCCTGATCGCGGAATCCGGCGTGCCGCGGTTAATCGAAGTTGATCGTGACGGCAGCATTACGCACCAAGTGAAACTGCGCGTGCGCAAGCCACACCCCCACGTCGACACGCGTTTGGTGCGAAAGTTGACGGATGGGAACTATCTGGTGTGCCATGAAGGCGAAGGCCTGGTGCGCGAATATGATCGCGTTGGCGCCACGGTCTGGGAATTCACCGTCCCTCTGTTCGGTCAGCAGCCGAAGCCTGGTCACGGGGTGGAAGCATTCGGCAATAAGTGTTTTTCTGCGGTGCGTTTGCCGTCCGGGAATACGCTGATCGGAACCGGCAATGGGCACAGTGTCATCGAAGTGACACCAGCGAAAGAGATTATCTGGGCCCTGCACCAGAACGACTTGCCCGGCATTCAACTCGCTTGGGTTACGTCGCTGCAAGTCTTGGGAAATGGGAATATCGTGATCGGCAACTGCCACGCGGGCCCCAAGAATCCCCAAATTATCGAGGTCAGTCGGGACAAGCAGGTGGTCTGGCAGTTTCGCGAC
>JAUIHJ010000781.1 GCA_030432015.1 bacterium | reverse complement strand
CGGTCTACGGGTCCCCAAGCGGCGCGCACGATTCGTTTATTTGCTACACGGGGCGTACGACCCAAAATCAGCCTTCGGGGAATTGGCCTTCGGTCGGGTCGACGATTTCGCGCCTGCAGGGCCCGGTCAATCGTGCGGTCCCTCCGTTCATCGGTCTGGCACCGAACGCGGGGCACCCGCCCTACGGTTCGCCAGGCCATCCCGGATTTCTGGGAATCAGTCACGCGGCCTTTCGGCCCTCCGGCCCTGCCAAGCAGGACATGGTGCTCAACGGAGTGACGCTTGACCGGCTGGGTGATCGCAGAAAGCTGTTGACGAATTTCGACCAATTTCGACATCAGGCCGATGCCGCCGAAGGGCTGGATGATTTGACGGCCCAGGCGCTGAGTATTTTGACGTCGAGCAAGCTGGCCGACGCTCTGGACCTGTCCCGGGAGGATCCGCAGACGCGGGCGCGATACGGAAAAGGCGATCCCAAGAATTTTGGCGACGGTGCACCCAGGAACCTCGAACACTTCCTGATGGCACGACGCCTGGTCGAAGCGGGCGCCCGCGTGGTCACCTTGAATTTTGGTCGCTGGGATTTTCACAGCAATAATTTTGGCGGCTTGCGAGACACGCACTTGCCGCAATTCGATCAGGGCCTGTCGGCCTTGATCGAAGATCTGCACCAGCGAGGTCTCGCCGACGACGTCTCGGTGGTGGCCTGGGGGGAGTTCGGCCGCACGCCGCGAATCAACGGCAATGCCGGACGGGATCACTGGCCGGCCGTGGGCGGTGGATTGGTGGCCGGCGGTGGCTTGAAGACCGGTCAGGTGATTGGCGCGACCGACCGTTTGGGAGCCAAAGTCGCCGATCGACCGGTCCACTTCGGCGAGGTCCTGGCGACCCTCTACCACAAGATGGGGCTCAACCCCAACGCCACGACCATCAACGATCTTGCAGGGCGTCCGCGCTACCTGGTCGACGAACATCAACCGATGCCCGAGCTGATTTAGGGGTGATCGACGCTCGCCGTCGTGTCGGGTCGACCGTTACCACGTGGGTGAAACCTGCCGATTCCGAGATTAATCGCATCCCTGCCTACGGCCAAAAGCCGACCGAATCCGGGTCAGTCGAGTGAAACCCCCTTGTCATCACCGGCCGATTCCGCAAAAATGGGCGATTCTCTGAAGTATTTGGAATCCCCCGGCGTAGAAGCCAAGTTTTGAGGAGCGTTACCGGATGGCTCGTTACCATGGCCCCAAGGCGAGAATTAATCGTCGTCTGAAAGCTCAAGTTTACGAAGATAGCGGTGCGCGCCGCGCTTCGGATCGCCGGGACAATCCTCCGGGCATGCATACCCGACCAAGACGTCCGTCGAACTATGGGTTGGCCTTGGCCGAAAAGCAAAAGATCAAGCACTATTACGGCTTGGGCGAGCGGCAGTTGCGGCGTTATTTCGGTAGCGTTTCGCATAAGAAGGGCAATACCGGCGAACTCTTGCTGATGATGTGCGAAGGGCGCTTTGATAATGTGCTCCGTCGGTCTGGGATGGCCAAGACACGTCCTCAGGCGCGCCAAGGCATCACGCACGGCCATTTTTACGTCAATGGCGTGAAAGTCACGACGCCTTCCTACCAGGTGAGCCCCGGCGATGTCATTACGGTGCGAAACAAGGAAAAGATCCAGCACCTGTACCAATTCACGAGTCAGGAAGCGAGTGCCGAGCCGATCGATTGGGTCACCTTTGATCCCGAGACGCTGCGTGCAACCGTGCAGGGATTACCAGGTCCAAGCGATATCAGCCTGCCGGTCGACGTGAATATCGTCATCGAATTCATGTCGCGATAACGCGATCCCTCTCACGCCAGCGATTCTCTTGACGGCAACAGCCAGCGCCATGCACACTCAACTCGCCGTTTTGGGCGGCGGTCCCGGTGGTTACGCGGCGGCCTTTCTGGCCGCGGATGAAGGGATGGAGGTAACGCTGATTGAGGCGGAGCCTCGGTTGGGCGGCACCTGCCTGTTGCGCGGATGTATTCCGTCCAAGGCCCTGCTGCACGTTGCGCGCGTGATCAGCGAAGTTGAAGAACTCAACGACGATTGGGGCGTCACATTTTCCGCTCCAGAAATTGACATCGAAAAGGTCCGGGCGCGTAAGAACAAAGTGATCGAGACTCTTTCTGGG
Source organism: bacterium (assembly GCA_030432015.1). Lineage (GTDB taxonomy): Bacteria > Planctomycetota > Planctomycetia > Pirellulales > Pirellulaceae > ARS98. The sequence continues at coordinate 1,508 of JAUIHJ010000781.1, read as the reverse complement.
GGCCTCAAGCAGCTTGCCAAGCGACGCAACGTCACGGTGGTCACGGCGCGTGGGGTCCTTGCAGACCGGACAACCTTGAATCTGACCGGCGATGACCCGTCGATTCCCGAGGGTGGTCGACTGACGTTTGATAAATTGATTTTGGCGACGGGCTCGACGCCGGCAATGCCCGCCAATTTCAACATCGGTTCGCCACGCGTGCTGGATTCCACCGGCGCGCTCGACTTAGCCGACATTCCCGAGTCACTGCTGGTGATCGGGGGCGGCTATATTGGGTTGGAAATGGGGACCGTCTACGCCCAGCTTGGATCCAAGGTCAGCGTGGTCGAACTGACCGATGGCCTGCTGCCCGGTGCGGACCGTGATCTCGTTAAGCCGCTCGCACGACGGCTCAAGGACCTGTTTGGGGACCGCATCTACCTGAACACAAAAGTCGGTTCGTTGGGGAAAGCCGGGGAATCGATCGAAGTCACCTTTGAGGGACCGGCCAAGTTTGGTGTGGAGCGATTCGATCGCGTCCTGGTTTCTGTCGGTCGGCGTCCTAATTCGCAGGGAATCGGCCTGGAAAACACCTCAATTCAGGTCGATCGGCGCGGTTTCATCCAGTGCGACGAACAGCAGCGAACTGCAGAAGAGAATATCTTCGCCATTGGTGATATCGCTGGTGAACCGATGTTGGCCCACAAGGCCACGCACGAAGCCAAAGTGGCCGTTGAAGTCGCCATGGGGAAATCAACCGAGTTTGACAAGGCTGCCATTCCCGCGGTGGTCTTTACGGATCCCGAGATTGCCTGGGCAGGACTTACCGAAGAGCAGGCGAAGCGCGAAGGTCGCGAGCACGAGGTGGCACTCTATCCGTGGGCAGCCAGCGGTCGAGCACAAGCGATCGGGCGGACCGATGGTCTGACCAAGTGGCTGATTGATCCGAAGTCGAGCCGCGTGCTCGGTTGCGGAATCGTGGGCCCGGGCGCGGGCGAGTTGATTGCCGAAGCGGTGCTGGCGATTGAAATGGGCTGCGAAGTCCGGGATCTGACCGAGTCCGTGCACCCCCACCCGACGCTCAGCGAAACGCTGATGAATGCGGGTGAGGTCTTCTTCGGTACGGCGACGGAGATTTACAAGCCGAAGCGCAACCGTTCCTAAACGCATTCTCCGCGACTTCGCTCCAACTGCGTGATCTTTTCCAAGCGACGGGCGTGGCGGCCCCCCTCGAATTCCGTTTCCAGCCAGATCCGCAACAGGTTGTCGATATTGCGTTCGCCCAACATGTCGCCTGACAGGCACAGGACATTGACGTCGTTGTGGCGTCGGCACATCTCGGCGGTGACTTCGTCATTGCAGATGGCGGCGCGAACCCGATCGAGTTTGTTGGCCGTGATGGCCATCCCGATGCCGGTCCCGCATACCAGGATGCCTCGATCCGCCTCGCCGCAGGAGACGGATTTCGCCACCGCGATGGCAATGTCTGGATAATCACAACTCTCGGTGCTATCCGTACCCAGGTCAGC
>JAUIHJ010000780.1 GCA_030432015.1 bacterium | reverse complement strand
GTGATCCGTCGGCGTTAAACGGTGTGTGCGGCGGTACGATGAGGCGAAAATCGGCAAGCGTCATGGAAGGTTTCCGTTGGGAGGGGTGGTCGTCGACAGGGAATACAACGTCCCATAATAGATCACCCTGGTCGTGACCGCAGCCGCCGATTTCAAGAATCAGTCCTTGCCGCGAGGTCCCTCAGTTGACCCGGGCGCTGTCTAACCGGCACAGGCCGCAAAGTCATGACCGTTTCTTTGCCTCGCCGTTGCCCGAGCTGGAGGGTTCCGGAAGCCAAACATTCCTAACGGTCCGCGCCGGCCACCACCAGATTGCGGATCTCGCGGAGTACCTCCACGTGTTGCGGCGTCCACGCCGTCATTGCAGCCCGCATGTCGGAATCGTCATGGTCGCCGAGCCCGGTCGTTAATGACTCGCCGACGCGCGACATCAATTGAGTCCGAATTTCCTGAGCATTATCAACCCCTTGGATCAGTCCCAGGTGTGCCGCCATCGCGTTGCCGGCCTGCTGTTGGGCGCGCACGTCGCCACCACCCGCAGTTTCCACCAGCACATCCGCGATGCCGAAGTAGCGCTGCAACGGTCCCTGGCTGATCGAGACATTCTGGACGTTGTCAAACGTAATGGTCGTTTCATGGATCACCCAAATGCCACGGCGAATCCGTAGGCTGCGATCACTGACCACATACCAGGTTGTGTCAAACCGTAAGTGAATTGCAATATACGCAACGATGTCCGGCACGACGGCCACGAACAAGGCGGGAATTGCAAGCGCCACTCCAAGCCATGGCCAGTTGATGGCGATCACCAGCCAGCCGAAGAAGATCGCCACGTCGATCACAACGCAAAGAACCCAGAATTGCAGTTTCAGGTACTGCAGAAACCCCACCGCAGGCTTGAACGAACGGACCTGCTCGTCGTGCGCCGATGCCGGCAACGTGGGCGGCTGATCAGGAACGCGAAACCAGTTGGTCAGCACGCCCCACACGCCGCGATAGCACCATTGCGAGGCCGCCTCGATTTTTGGTTTCATGAGGGTGCCCCCGGAGAATTTGCGTCGTTATTGGGAGCCTCGCCGCTGCGGGCGACTTCCGAAGTTAACTCGGCGGCCCCGGCGACCGACGCCGTGTTATCGGCTGTCCCGGTGTCAGGCCTCTCAGCAACCGCTGTCCCAGCCCTCGCCTGCAACGCATCGCGAATTTCGCGCAACAATCGTAGCGACTCTTCAGCTGCTGCATCGCCGGTGGTGGGGGCCGTCGAGGTCGAGTCTTCCGGCGGAGTGTCCGAACCAAGACCGCGTGCGCCTCGCATCTTTGAATACAGAAAATCGCGCAGTGCTTCCGCCTGGGGGATTCCTTCGATGCTCATTTCAGGCCCCGAACTTCCCGAGGCGGTTTGGATGGCCACGGTCGCCAGGCCCATCCAGCGCTGAATCAGGTTGCGGGTCAGGTGGATGTCCTGCACGCGGCGGTAGGTCAAATGAACTTCACGACGAAACAGAATCCCCCACCGCATCGAGACGCCCGCGTCGTCGAATTTGTATTCAAGCGTGACATACTTAAAGTACAGCGGTAAGAAGGCGATCGGGAACCCTGGTCCGGTGAGCAACGCCACGCAGGCGTAATACTTCAGCAGGACTGGTTCGGGACGAGTGATTGCCAGTGGGTCAAAGTCGGCATCGTCGCTGTGCGGTAACACGGTCATCGTCGCGTGGCCTCATACTCGCGTTTCTTGTCCTTTGAGATCATAACCTATCATTCGGCCGCCTGGCGGCAACCTTGGTGGATGGCCCGCATGAATTTTACCAACGCGTGGCGTAGGGAATCCAGCCAGCCCCCGCGACCGCTCGGCAGCGTGCCGGGCCAACATGTTGTATCCCGTTGCAATGTGATGGCAGACGTGCAGAATGGTCACGGCCGTCTGGCCAACCTGACCGACCCATCCAGCCCTGCCTGGGCGACATGCATCACGGGAGTATTACCATGGATTACCGCACACTCGGCCGCAGCGGTGCGCGCGTCTCACCCATCTGTCTGGGCACGATGATGTTCGGCGGACAGACCAGCGAAGCCGACTCGACTCGGATCATTCATCGTGCGATCGACGCGGGAATTAACTTCATCGATTCAGCCAACATGTACAACATGGGCGAGTCCGAGCGGGTCGTAGGGCGGGCCATCGCGGACCGGCGGGACCGCGTCATCCTGGCGACCAAAGGGCGCCAGAAAATGGGTGAAGGCCCCAACGACCAAGGGGCCAGCCGTGTGCATTTGATGCACGAGGTCGACGCCAGTCTCAAGCGATTGGGTACGGACTACATCGACATCTACTACACTCATACACCCGATGATGAAACTCCCATCGAAGAGACGCTCCGGGCCCTGGACGACATGGTCCGCAGCGGCAAGGTTCACTATATCGCCTGCTCGAACTTTCGCGCCTGGCGATTGTGTGAAGCTCTCTGGACCAGTGACAAATTGAATTTGCATCGATTCGCTTGCGTGCAGCCGCTTTACAATATTGTCAATCGGGACATTGAAGTTGAATTGCTCCCGCTGTGCCAAGAACACGGTATCGGTGTCGTGAGCTACAGCCCTTTGGCACGAGGTGTCCTGACCGGCAAGTACCAGCCCGGTGTGCCGCCTGCCGAAGGGAGTCGTGCGTCGCGCAAGGACGCGCGCATGATGCAGGCCGAATGGCGGGAGGCGAGCCTCGAGATCGCTAAACAGATCCAGGTCCATTGCCAGAAAAAGGGTGTCTCCGCTTCACAGTTTTCCCTGGCGTGGTGCATGGCCAACCCGATTCTCACTTCCGTGATTGTCGGACCTCGCACCATGGAACAGTTTGACGATAACCTGTGCTGCCTGGACGTCGAAATCACGGCGGAGGATGAGGCCTTTATTGACAGCCTGGTTCCGCCCGGCGAACACAGCGGACACGGTTTTCAAGACACGGCCTACCCCATCACGGGGCGCGGTCGTTCTGCGACGTAGCAGCTCGCGATGTCCTCCGATGACGGCGGAAGGCCAAAATGACCGAATTGCACTCGGTCGTTGAGTCCGGTGTGGCTGTGGTGTGCCGCGATGAGCCCGGTCTGGCAGGGGCCGCAAGCTGCCTAACCGGTAGAGTCATGTTTTCTGTCCCCCCCGCGCCATTGGCCGATGCCGATCGTTCCGAATGGAGGGATTGCGCGGGGGGGACCACATGCTCCTGGCGGTCCACTTGCGCCGAATAACCGCAATTTGCGACCGCAAGGTTTCGATAATTCTGATTGAGCTCGAATGCGCGCATTCTCCGTTTGCGCGCATTCTGCACTTTGATGGCTCGCCCGGGACCGCGAAACTGTATCCGCTGGCAAAGGCCTCGTGAGCTGCAACCGTCTGTTCGTATGGAGTTACCGCTTGTGGAACGCTGGTGCCGGCAACTTGGCATGATGTTTCTCGCCGGCTGCGGCGTTATCCTGGGCGCCCATTGGTGCGAACCGCCGCAGGCGTGCGCAGCGCCGCCGCATACCATCGCCGCGACGGATCATCCCTTCGACCCGGACTGGCCCGATGTTTACCTGATTATCCAGCGAAAGTGCTTGAGCTGTCACCTGAATGGGACCGAACAGGTGGACCTGTCCAGCTACCAGGCGATGCTCGCCGCCAACGTAGCTGGTGATCCCGTCATTGTCCC
>JAUIHJ010000779.1 GCA_030432015.1 bacterium | reverse complement strand
CTTGGCCGGATACTCGAGGCGGCGGAGCAGGAAGGTCCCTTTGTCGATCCAAAATACGAAATGCCCCTCGACGGTCTGCACCTCGACAGCATGGCAGGCGTGTCCTTCGATACGTGTCTCGGGTAGGAAGCGTTTCTTCACTTCTTCACGCAAAATGGACTCTAAGGGGTCTTCGCCGAGCAGCAATTCGAGCTGAATCGGAAGCCGCCCGGCACCACCCGTGACAGCCTCGTTGAGAATCGGGTCCGCAAGCAGGCGATCCAGAGTCAGAGTCGGCGGAGCCGGCACAACCAGTACCTGCTCGCCCATTTCGCCTTCGGCCGGGTCCGCCACGTGTGCCATTAGCTGTTTCCCATCGCAGACAATCGCTGCCTGGTAGGCATGAACGCGGAGCCGATTGCCCGAATCGACAACGACGGCTAAGGGGGCTTCGTCGTGAAAACGCGTCCCACGCTGTTCGTAACGAAGGCAAAGCACACCCCGGTCGCTGTACGCCGGTGCCCTACGATACGCTTGGAGCATGTCCTGTAAGACATCGTCAGGAGTCTTTTCGACAACGGGCTGCGGCATGCTGCTTTCCTGCGCCGAACGACACCCGGAGGTCACGTGAAGGAGCGTGAGCAAGCCGGCCAGGCTGAGCATGGACATCGCTACTCGACATTGTCGCTGTAATCCGTATGGAACCCGCATGCCGCAAACTCTTCTCGAGGTGAGTGAATGCCAACGATTTGGCGAGGTAGCTTATTGACCTAATTTTCGGCATGTGACTATGATTCAGTGCAGTCGGAACACGAGAACGAGTTCTGTCTGCCGCATCAGATCGCGTGCGTCGCCGTTTGCAGCAACCGTTGCTGCTCTCCGGTTTGTCGTTCAAGTCAAATACCTGAATCGAGTTTTTTGGATGATGCGCGAACTGAATTATGGAACGGGTGCCGTCGTGCGGATCGACGTTCCCGAGACGGCCGTCCTGGCTAACTGTTCGGCCCCACGGGGCGAGCCGATCGATGACCCCGTCGCTGCCGTCGCAGCCGCGCTGTTGGACCCGCTGGATTTCCCCCCCATTTCGCAAGCGACCGTACCGGGCGACCAGATCGTCTTGGCGGTCGATCGTGCGGTGCCACAGGCGGAAGCCGTTGTCGCGGGCGTTGTTCACGCACTATTGGAAGGCAACGCCCAACCCAGTGACCTGATGATCGTCACGACTGATCCTGACGCGTCACGATTGACGGCGTTGCTGGCCGAAGAGGTACGAGCTCAAATCGGTGTCGCCACGCATGATCCTCAGGCGACCGATGCGATCGGATTTCTGGCAAACTCCCAGGAAGGGAAGCAGATTCGATTTCATCGATCCCTGCTGGAAGCCGATGTCGTTCTGCCGATCGGCACCTTACGTCTGGACGAAGGACTTTCGTACTTTGGTATCAACGCCTGTCTGTTTCCCACGTTTTCCGATCGGGAAACCATTGACCGGTTTCGGTCGCCCGGAACGACGGGTACCGAGGTTCACCAACGCCGGCGTGCGGAAGAAGCCGAGGAGGCAGCTTGGCTGCTGGGGTCGCAATTCACCTTGCACGTGACGCCAGGTCCTGGCGACTCGATCCTGCATGTCCTGGCCGGCGACGCCCGCTCGGTGGCCAAACGTGGACGCGCATTATGCGAGGCGGCGTGGAGGCACCAATCTCAGACGCGGGCCGAGTTAGTCATTGCATCGATCGAAGGTGGCACGGAACATCAGACGTGGGATAATTTTTCTCGCGCTCTGTTCTCTGCATCGCGTGCGGTCCGGGATGGGGGCGCCATCGTGCTGTGCACTGAAATCGGCTGTAGCCCCGGACCTGCCCTTCAACAACTCAAGGGCGAAGCCGATGACGAGCAGTTGATTCATGCTCTCAAACGCGAACGATCAGACGACGCGATGGCAGCTGCCCTGTTGGTGACCGAACGGCTCCGCGCGCGGGTTTACCTCTTGAGCAACCTCTCACGCGACGACGTCGAAGAGTTGGGGATCGGATATGTCGGCAGCGCGGATGACGTCCAGAGGCTCAGCCGTCAATTCGAAAGCTGCATCCTGCTTGGTAATGCACAGCATGCCATGTTGGCGACGGCGGATCATTAAATGACCGAGTGTAATTCGGCGACAATCCGGGACCGGCTCGTTTCTCGCCGCCCATTGGATCCAACTGCAGAAACACGGCCTGTCGGCGAGAAACGTGCCTCTCCCGCTGACGGGGTGCGCGCTGCTGAATCGCGCTCGACCATTTAAGGCAGCGTGAAGTTTCAATTTGGGAGGCGACCGGAAGGTTCGTATCCCGGCACCTGACCTTGACGTTGCAGATCTTGATCACGCCGCCTCGCGGCTAAGGAAAAGAGCCTTTCACTGATGGACCCGCTCTCCGCTGAAACTCGAAATCAATACGACGCGCTGCGATCCGCGGCGGGCGTTGCGTCTTGTGGCCGCCGAACCCAGATCGAAATGACCGGGAAGGATCGCGCCACATTTCTACACGGATTTTGCACCAACGACATCAAGGGGCTGAAACCGGGCCAGGGGTGCGAAGCGTTCTTGACCAATGTGCAGGGCAAGGCGACCGGGTTGGTCAACGTGTATTGCGAACAGGATCGGTTGGTCGTGGACACGGTCGCAGGGCAAGCCGAACACATCATCCAATCGCTCGACCGCTACCTTATTCGCGAAGATGTCCAGTTGATCGATCGCAGTGAGCACTGGCATGAATTACTCGTGTCCGGCCCCGACGCGGCAAGGTTGATCGGCGAGGTTGTCGGCGTGGCGATCGACCTTGCACCGCGCCACCATCTTTGCTGCCAATGGCAGGGACACGCCATCGCCGTGCGCCGCGTGGACTACGCCGGCCAGCCGGACTATTTCCTGGGACTGGAGACTGCGCATTGGCCGCAGTGCTGGGACGCAATTGTTCAGGCGAAGGCGATCCCATGCGACGCAGACGCTCTGGAGATTGCGAGGATCGAAGCGGGCACACCGCTCTTCGGACGCGACATCAGCGACGAAAATCTACCTCAGGAAGTGGATCGAAACGCGACGGCCATTTCCTTCACCAAGGGCTGCTACTTGGGGCAGGAGACGATTGCCAGGCTCGACGCCCTGGGGCATGTGAATCGGCTGCTGCGCGGTGTTCGCTTCAACGGCGATCATCGCGATCCAAATGACGTGTTGCCACCAGACAGCGAGTTGACACACGACGGCAAGGTTGTTGCTCGCGTCACGTCTGCATGCTGGTCGTTCCACCTGCAGGCGCCGCTCGCACTGGCCTACGTCCGCCGCGAATGTGCCACGCCTGGGACGCGTTTGGCCGCGGCTGATGGCGACGCGGAAGTCGTAAACCTCCCACTGGCGTAATCCATCAAACGAGAAATCATCCTGCGTTTGGTCGCGCGGCAACTTGCAACGGTGACGCGAGCGTCGCCAACCAGGCCTCAACGCGGGTGGTGACGTCTGCGGATTCGGGCACCTGACCCTCGAGTTGAAAAGCCCCGTCGCGGAGGTGCTTGGCCACGTTCCGCAGGTGTTCAGCCGCATCGGTCAGCACCTCGTCGACGACCGACGCATCCAGCTCGGTCCGCAGCATCTGCACCTGCGCCGCAGTTCGGTGCTTCTCCAGCGCCACCAGCTTGCCCGATTCGGCTTTAATCAGCTTGCCATCCA
>JAUIHJ010000778.1 GCA_030432015.1 bacterium | reverse complement strand
TCGGCGGACACGGTACTTTCGGCCCGGCCAACCAGACTGTCTGTCCAGATGTGGGACCAGTAACGTGCAAACTCGACAATGTTTTCCTCTCGAGTCAGCAACGCATCGACCAATTCAGCTCGTTTGTCCTCGGCGCGTGACGCGGCGAACGTCTGGGCCTCGGCGGCGGTCGGCTCGCGTCCGAGCACGCGTTGGTACAAACGGCTGGCAAACTCATCGTCGCTCGCCGGCGCGGTCGGCGAGATCTTGTTCGCTTGCCAGGCCGTCCGAACCGCCACGTCAATCTCCGTGACCACGCGGGCGTCGTCCACTGCGGCAACCCGTGCCCCGCTGTTGATCGCCAATTCAAACGGCCGTCGCTCGTCGTCGGTCGCGAATAGCCGTTGTGGATCAAATCTGGGAGTAATAATCTCGGGCGTGCGACCGCGCAACGGCGACGTACGAGGGTGCTCGACAATCTCCTCCTGCGGCGGTATGCCGGGCGAGGGAAGTTCCGGAGGCGGGCTGATCGGCGGCGGAACGTTCCCCGCGACGCTATCCAGTGGCGCGTCGGGCGAGGGCGCATCACGTAAGAAGATGCCGACGCCCACGCCGATCACCAACAGACTCGCGATGGCCACCACGCTGCCGGCGTACCGGTTGCGACGTCGAGTTCCCCAACGTGCCGTTCGCGAGGACTTGGGAGCGGTGGAGACCTGAACGGGAGCAGGCATCTGCACGGGAGGTGGGGCGGGCGGCGCGGCGGGCAAGGCCGGCGGCAGCATGGACCACGCTTGCATGATGCGTGGGGTCATGTCGGGCGGGGCCTGGCCACCGAGGATCTCTTCCAGGCAGGCGTCGAGGATCGGGTCGCGTTCGTCGCTCATTGCAACTTGCTTTCAATACAGGAACGCAGTTTCTGTTTGGCACGCTGCATCAGATTCTTGGCACCGTGTTCAGTAATTTCCAGGTGGGCAGCAATATTGGCGCGCGTTTCGCGATCTTGAAATCTCATCTGTAGCGCCCGCTGTGCTCGCTGGGAGAGGTTCTCCAGGCATTCCCTCAGGGCCGCCAACACCGCTTCACCGTTATCCTCTTCCGCCCAACGACACCACGACTGGTCCAACACTTCGACATCTTCGACCGCCGTTACTTTCCCCGAGCGTCTCTGCAACGAGACGTACAAATTGTGCGCCGTGCGACGCAGGTAGGCCGCGGTGGCCGAGCGGTTGTAATCTTGGAATGGTCGTTGAAACACGGACAAAAAGGTCTCCTGCGTCAAATCCTCCGCCAGCGCCGGATCGCAGCCCAGGGTCCGTAAGTACCGCCAGACGCCCGCCTGATGCTCTGTCACCAGTTGGACAGGATCGAAGCCAGTGGTGTCAGGGACAGGTGCCGATTTCATGCCTATCGCTACAACGAAAAAGAGCCAGGGAAGTACTCGGTAGAATGCTCGCTCCAAGCGAATTCGGGCAGATTTGACGCGGTTGACCACAGCCAAGATCGCCGGGGCCTCGGGCGACCCAACGTGTGCGATGACGCACGCCGCCTGCTCTCATTGTAACGTCACTGTGGCGGAAACGCCCCTGATTCGAGACGCCAAAGGGTAATGCCGCCTCGCCAGAGTCGGCGTGCCGACCTTGCGGGGACGGCCAATAAACAAAAAGACGAACCGGGATTGCCCGGTCCGTCTTTGTTGGGAGGTGCTGACGGTGGACCGACTAGGCGAACAGTTCCTTGATCACTTTGCCGGAATTGGCGATCTTCATCGGGCGACCGCTATTGCTGGTAAACGTGGTTTCCAACGAAATGCCCAACGCCTTGCAGACGCTCGCCATCACGTCCTGCGACGTGTAGGGCTCGGTTTCGACTTTGGTACCGTCCGAGTTCGTCTCGCCGACGGCGATGCCGCCATTCATGCCGGCGCCGCCGACAACGACGCTCCACGAGCGGGCCCAGTGATCGCGACCCGTATTGCCATTGATCCGCGGCGTACGGCTGAACTCGCCCATCCACATGATGGCCGTATCCTCCAGCAATCCGCGCTGGTCCAGGTCTTCCACCAGGGCACTCATGGCGCGATCCAGGACCGGCAGGCGCTGATCCGCCAGGGTCGTAAAGATATTCTGGTGCATATCCCAGCCGCCCAGGTCGACTTCGATGAAGGGCACGCCGGTCTCCACCAGACGCCTCGCCATCAGGCAACCTTTGCCGAAGTTGTTATCACCGTACCGTTCGACCACATCGGCGGGCTCTTCGCTCACTTTGAAGCCGCGCATCTGCTCGCTGGTCATCAGGTTCAACGTCTTCTTCAAGATCTTCTCGTGATCCTCCGCAGCGCTACCCCGGTTCTGCTTGATGAATCCGGATTCGATCATGTCGAGCGCCGCCATCCGCTGCATCAGCCGCCGCTGATCCATCCCCATGTTCATGTTGCGGATCTGGCCGTTGCTGTTGACGGTAAACGGTGCCCACGCCATCCCCAGGAATCCCGGGCCGACACTGCCACCACCGACCGAGACAAACGGAGGAATCTCCAGTTCGGGGCGTTGGGTAATCGTCTCGTGCGCAATCACCGAACCGTAGCTGGGATGCTCGATATTAGGATTCGGCACATAACCGGTGTGCATGTAATAACGGCCCCGGCCATGGTCCGCTTCCCGCGTACTCATGGAACGAATAATGGCCAGCTTGTCCATCACCTTGGCGGTCATCGGCAGATGCTCGCTGATCTGAACGTCGCCACTGGTCGAAATCGGCTGGAACGGGCCTCCGGTGTTGGCGCCGGGCTTCAGATCCCAAAGGTCCATGGTGGACGGCCCACCACTCATCCACAGCATGATGGCCGACTTGCGGTTCCGCTTCAGCTCTTGGGCGTTAGCGCGAATCGCATTTCCGAACGTCAGCGCAGGAATTGTCATCGCGGATGCGCCCGCCATATGCGACATAAAGTGACGTCGATTCATGCCCTTGGGAATTGTCATGCGTATTTCTCCGATGGTGATCGCCGCCCTGGCGGCAGTGGATGACTTGTTTCGCTTGATTCCAACCGTCGTGCATCAACCAAATCAATGGTTGATAATAAACTCGTTGCTATTGAGGACCGCCCACCAAATATCCTGGAGCGCGGCGACGCTTGCCTTGGCCAGATCCGGGTTCCGCTTGTTACCGCCCTGGTCGTTTACCCGGGCGATCATTAACTTTCTCGTAATCTCCAGTTCGTTCGCGGTTGGTGACCGGCCCAAACCGGACTTGAACAGATAGTCAATCTTCTTCTTGGCCGGCAGGTTATTGTCGTTGGCGACGTCCCAAAGAAAGCTTCCCCGATCCGAACCGGTCGCGCGACGCACCATTTCGCCATTGAACATCATCAATGCCTGGGGAATCGTCCCGTTAAAGGTGGTTGTCTCATCACCTTCATCGTTGCCGAAAGCCAAGACGAATTGGCTCAACCACTTGGCCTTCTCCTGCTCCTGCTCCTCATAGCTGCTGCCCTGCGTTTCCTCGGCCTTGGTCGCTACCATGAGCGACTCGTACAGCTCTTCGGCGCGCATTTGACGCAGATAAAAATGACTGAACTTAGGCAGCTCGCCCAAGAGCGGGTCGTCTTTCTCGTTGGACTTGTTGATCTTGCTCGAGAGCGAGTAGGGTTCGCTCAACGTGATCCAGCGAATCAGCTCTTTGAGGTTGTAGCTGTTCTTGC
>JAUIHJ010000777.1 GCA_030432015.1 bacterium | reverse complement strand
GTGGCGCGAAAGTTTGCACCAGGGTTTGCACCAACTGTCCGCAATCGGGGGTCATCGGTGTCAAATGCTGACAATTTGGCAGGCGATGGAAACAGCCTTGCGGACGACGGACCGCAGGTCGTAAGTTTTGAATCCGTCAACAGAAAACGCCCGCTGTCAATCGCTGACAACGGGCGTCATCAAGTGGAGCCGAAGGGGGTCGAACCCTCTACCTCTGCATTGCGAACGCAGCGCTCTCCCAAATGAGCTACGGCCCCTCGCGGGGTGCAGGAAGCTGGTCGGCCAACTGCACGTCACTATTTTAGATTGGCCGGCGGGGGGCGCCTAGGTCGGCAATCGGTCGGGCTGAAAACACCTGAACCTCACGGCTCCAAGCCAATGCTCCGAGAATAGGCGGACTGCTGCTGGTCTCGGCCGAGTTCAGCGGTGATTTGCTGCCATGTGCTCGCGGCCGCCGATAACGCCAACTGAGCCGACTCGCCCGCCAACGCTCGTTGCACGGCGGCATCTAACGCTGCCAGGTAACGCTGCCGCCCGGGAATCCGCACCGATGTGAGCCAAACCGACTGGGTTTGCGTGTCACGGACCAGATCGCCGTATTGGCGGGCTGCCCGGTCGCCGACTTCTGGGTTGACCCAGCGGCGACTGCTGTTGATCTGGGACGCACGGAAAAGGGTGGTCGCCGAGCTGGTCGGAGCTACCGTATTGCCGAGCTCAACGCCACCCAGCCACAAAAGCATGGTCGTGGCTGACGACGACCGCCGCCCCGATCGGGTCACAGCCGCCAGTCGTCCGGCGCAGGCGACCAATGGCACCCTGGTGACGTCGCCTGCGGGATGATCCTCCCACATTTGACTTCGGAAGTTGTAAACGCTCGCCGAGCCGGGCAGAGCCGCGAAGCGAACTTCGAGCGGCCTGTCCGGCGCGGGGTCGCTCGCCGTGCTGCTCGCAGCGTCGCCACTCGTCGGCCCGGCCGAACGTGTCGCCTCGGCAGATGTGGGCCACGTCAACGCCATCGCACAACGTCCCGCGAAGAAATCCTTGCGTACCTGAGCGGGCGTTGCGGCGTGTTGTTGCGTATGCGTGCCGTCGCTGGACGACTCGGCGGCTTTGACCAGTTCTTCGAGCGCGCGTACGAACGGCGCTCCGTCGATCAGCGGGCGCATGTCGCGCAGGTCGAAGAGCGTCGAATATTGATTCGGATGGCGGACATACGCTGCGGCCCGGGCCAGCAATAACTGGCCGGCCCAACCTTCTCCCAGTGGCTCGCGTGTGGCGTACCAGATCTGATCGGCTACCGGTGCAGCATCGCCGACTGCGTCACGCTGGGCCAGGCGGTCGACAAGCTGCTGATAGTCGGACCAAGTTGTCGGCGGTATCAGGTCCAAGGACTCGAACAGGTCCCGACGGTACAGCAGCGTGAGTTGTGGCGAGCCGAGGGCAACAGCGAACGATTCCTCCCCCCAGGCCGTTTCACCCCGGCGGAGGAGTTCAAAAACGTCCTGGCGAGCAAATTCGTCGGATTCGAATTGCCGCTTCGCCAGCGGTACGATCCGTTCGTGTTCCGCGAGTTCTCCCAAGAGCCCACTGGGAAAGACGACGACATCGGTCGCCCATATCGAGTCAGCCGCCGCGCGAACTTCGTCCGTCGTCGCACGACGAAGGTTAATCGGTGTGTCCGAACGGGCTTGCCACTGCCGCTGGAGCGCCGTTGCGAGCGGGTCGTCGTCAATCACCAACACTTCGAGCGTGCGGGGCGGGCCCGGCGGCGCATCTGTCGGCGCTGAGGTTTGAGGTTCAACACTTGGACAGCCGGAGGCCAACGGCAGAACAACGGCGATTATCAGTAGGAAGCTTGCCAGCCGCCGCGTGCGGGGCATCATGAAATAGGTACGGATAGGCATGGCATTCAGTTCAGGCGGGGCTTGCCGGGGCGACTGGCGATCGCCCGCCGGCGGGATGCTGGGGTGCGAACGGTGAGGTCCTGTCGGTCGATGGTTGTGGGCATCGTAGCTCGTCTGGTGGCGGTCGGTCAATCATCCGTCACGACACGGCTCGCTGCTTGCAGCCGATCCGCGTCGACGATTAGAATCGTCGCAGAACTGACAACGGCAAGGAGCATTGCATGAGCGTCTACCTGGGAGTTGATATCGGTACGTCGGGGACCAAGACGCTGGCGGTGCGTCGCGATGGCACAATTCTGGCGGAAGCCAATGCCGAATACCCTTTGTATCATCCCCAGCCGCTGTGGAGTGAGCAGGATCCGGAGGACTGGTGGAAAGCAACGGTCAAAACCATTCGCGCCGTGGTCAAGAAAGCGAAGCTCAAACCGGCGGACGTGCGGGGCATCGGACTGTCTGGGCAGATGCACGGGTCCGTGTTCTTGGATCGCGAAAATAAGGTTGTTCGCCGGGCGTTGCTCTGGAATGATCAGCGAACGGCTGCGGAGTGTGATGAGATCCATCAGCGGGCCGGCGGACGTGCCCGCCTGATCAAAATGGTCGCGAATCCCGCGCTGACGGGCTTCACGGCGCCCAAGATCTTGTGGCTCCGAAACAACGAACCTCGCAACTTCGAAAAGACCGCCAAGGTCCTGCTCCCCAAGGATGATGTGCGGCGGCGCTTGACGGGAGAATTTGCCACCGACGTGAGCGATGCCAGCGGCACATTGCTGTTGGACGTCGCCAAGCGGAATTGGTCAACCCAATTGCTTTCCAAACTGGAATTGGATCGCGATCTCTTGCCTCCTTGTTTCGAGTCCGAGGAAGTCACTGGTCAATTGACCGGCCGCGCAGCCAAACAATTGGGCCTGACAACCGATTGCCTCGTGGTTGGCGGTGCCGGCGATTGTGCGGCCAATGGAATTGGTACCGGCGTGGTCAAGAGTGGCGTGCTGTCGACCTCGATCGGTACCTCCGGTGTGATGTTTGTTCATAGCGATCAGATGCAGATCGATCCCCTGGGGCGGCTGCACACGTTTTGCCATGCGGTCCGCGGCAAGTGGCACATGATGGGCGTAACGCTGACCGCGGGTGGGGCGCTCCAGTGGTTTGCCGAACAGCTTTGCCAAGAGTTGGGGACGGCCAAGAAATCCGTCTACGATGTGCTCAACGCCGAAGCGAGCCAGGTTGCAGCGGGTAGCGAAGGACTGTTCTTTTTACCGTATCTGGCGGGTGAGCGGACGCCCCATGCCGATCCCCACGCACGCGGCAGTTTCGTGGGATTGACTCTGAAGCACTCCCGCGGCCATTTGGCTCGAGCGATCATGGAGGGTGTCACGTACGCGATGCGAGACAGCTTGGCGATCATTCAAGAGATGGGAGTTCCGGTCCGTCAAGTGCGCGCCTCCGGGGGGGGCTCCAAGAGTGCGCTTTGGCGCCAGATGCAAGCGGATGTGTTTGGCAAAAAAGTCGTGACGATCAACGCCGAAGAGGGGCCCGCTTTCGGTGTGGCGCTGCTGGCGGCGGTTGGCGACGGCGCCTTCAAGAACATTCAGCAAGCGTGCTCGGCGACCATTCGCGAGGTCTCGACGACACCCGGCGACCGAGTTGCGCGGAGAGAGTATGATCGCGGCTTCCCTGTCTACCAGCAGCTGTATCAATCGCTGAAGGCCGATTTTCAGACGATTAGCACGTTGGGTTGAGCATTTTGCGCGGAGCGCCATTTTCGCTATGTCGATAACTTATCTGC
>JAUIHJ010000033.1 GCA_030432015.1 bacterium | reverse complement strand
GGGTTGCAGACCGAACGGACGACGCAGGAAATTGACGTGACCGATCGCGAATCCGCCACGGTCAAGGTCACCCTCCGCCAGTTCTATGATGCCGCGGCGCGCGGTGTCATCGCGGGCAACACCCACCTGCACCTGAGCAAGATGACGCTGGAGGAAGCGGATCGGTATCTCCGCGTCGTTCCGCAGGCTGATAATCTGAAGCTGGTGTTCCTCTCCGTCTTGCGACGGGTGCCTGACGAACGCGATTACATTTCCAATCTGTTTGTGCTCAACAGCCTGGCCGGGGGAGGGGACTTGCAGCGCCTTTCCGAGAGCGGCGTGCTGTTTGGCAACGGCGAGGAGCATCGGCACAATTTTGGAACCGGTGGCGAAGGCTACGGCCACGTGATGCTGCTGGATCTGCAAAAACTGATTCAACCGGTCAGTATCGGGCCCGGTATCATGCGAGCCGGAACCGATGGCATGACGTTGCGTCGCGGTATCAAGCAGGCCCACGCGGATCAGGCCACCGTGATTTGGTGCCACAATAATTTCGGTCTGGAAGATCTTCCAAATTGGTTGGCAGGGCACCTCGACGCGCAGAATATCTTCGACGGCGGGAACCGGGGCGGTTACGAGGCGTCGTACTATCGCTACCTGAATATCGGCCTGAAAGTCCCTTTTTCCACCGGCACCGACTGGACAATATTCGACTTCTCGCGCGTCTACGTTCCGGTCGATGGCGAACTCACCACCAAGAAATGGCTCCAGGAATTACGCGCCGGGCGTTCCTACATTACCAACGGCCCGTTTCTGGAATTGGAGACCGAACGCGGCGTTCTGGGCGATACCCTTCAACTGGCGTCCCCGAACAAGGTGACGGTCGTGGGACGCGGGATGGGGCGACAGAATTTCGGCGCCCTCGAACTGGTTTACAACGGCAAGGTCGTGCATCGCGCGAAAGCAACGCGGGAGGGCGGTTATTATTTTGCCGACATGCGTCATGGCCTGGAGATTCGCGAACCAGGTTGGTTTGCCCTGCGGATTCCCAGGGGCGTCGGCAAGACGGAACTGGATGGCGAGCTGTTTGCACATACCAGTCCGATCTACGTTGAAGTGGGAGGCAAGCAGATTTTTCGAAAAGACGTGGCGCGGGAGATGATCGTCGAAGTCGAACAGGGGATCAAGACGATCAAGCAAAAGGGGCTCTTTGGCAGCGACGCCGACCGCGAGAACGTACTGCAACTTTATCGCGACGCGATCGCCGATTTGAAGCAGCGGATCAAAGGCTAACGACCACGTAAGCGTCAGCACGGGATTTACATCGGTGCGATGCGCCGAGAACCGACATCGGTTGTCAGCGTCACGTGCGCATTGAAACTTGCCAGGATCAATTCCGCCTTCTTACTCTGGCTGCCGGGGTCGTCCCAGAGGTTATTGAATTCCCAGGGGTCTTCCTCCAGGTCGTAGAGTTCTCCCAGGCCGTGGCTGTGATACAGGGATAACTTGTGACGGGCATCGCGATGCATCGTGGCGTATGCCCCATTGCCGCCGGTGAAAAACGGATCAAGCGCGTCGAAATATTCGCTGCGGACAAAGTCGCGCAAGTCGTTCGGCGAACTCCTGCCGCGGAGGATCGGCTGGAGCGACTGGCCCTGCAGATAGTCTGGCTGCGGTAGCCCGGCCACGTCCAGGATCGTCGCCGTCAGATCGAGTAGCTCGACCAGCGCAGAAGCCCGCACATTGGTCTCAAACTCGCCCGGCCAAGAAATGATCAGGGGGACACGGACCAAGCCTTCGTAAAAGCGGCATCCCTTCTGAAAGAGGCCATGATCGCCGAGCGCTTCGCCATGGTCACTGGTAAAGATGATGACGGTGTTGTCGCGCTGCCCTGTCGCATCAAGTTCATCCAGGATTCTGGCGAACTGATCATCGATCTGCGCGATCATCGCATAATAATGAGCCTGTTGCCGATGTGCGGCGTTTTCTTCGGGCCGTTCCGCGATGCCTTGAAAATCGATGTCGCGCAACCGCGCCTGCTGCGCCAGATCCGATTCGCGGAAGTAGGGACCGGGCATTGTCTCGGGGTCAAAACGCGCGGCGTAGGATGCAGGTGGTATGAACGGCGGGTGCGGGTCGTAGATATTAACGTTCAGCAGCCAGGGGCCTGGATGCGGCTGGCGAATAAATTCGATGGCCCGTTCTGATCCCCAGGTTGTCTGATGGAGTTCGGTCGGTACTCGGTCTTCGCTTTCGCGCAAAGCGTTCAGGTCGCCGCCTTGGGCCCGCACCCAGTCCGCATAGTCGTGGCCCGCTTGCCAATCGTCACGCGGAGCGTGGCTGAATTTCCAGTAAGAAAACCCATCGTCAATGCGCGGTTCGGTGCGGTGTCCTGCGCTCTGTAAATGGAATTTTCCGATCAGGCCGCACTCGTAGCCCGCATCGGCGATCAGGCGGGTGATCACCGGAGGCCAATCGGGAAACGATTCGTTGCCGTTGCGCGTATTGTGGACGCGCGTAGGATAGAGCCCTGTCATGAAGCTCGAACGACTCGGCGTGCAAATCGGGCTCTGACAGTACGTATGTGTAAACGCCACGCCCTCGCCGACCAGACGGTCGATCGTGGGCGTGGCGACATACGGATTTCCTAATGCACCGATGGTATCGAATCGCTGTTGGTCGGTGCAGTACCAAAGGATATTCGGACGCGGGCCGCTTGGCATCGAAATCCCGTCGTGAAGGTGAATCGACCGAACGTTACTTCACGCGACGGTAGGTGATTTCCATACCTAAGGCTTCGGTGCCACCCGGCGGTGTCATGTACATCGAAAACAGCACCGTATCCTTGTCAATCTGCTTCGTCACGTTCTTCATTTTCGTTTCGCCTTCGGCAGAATGACTGATGCCAACCTCGGTCATCGTCTTCGTTTTCTCGTCATAGGTTCCTTCCATGGTCAAGATGCCGGTCTCGAAGTTGTCGATCCACGTGCTGACGAATTTCTTCTTCGTCTTGTCGAAACCGGTCAAGCCTCGGCCTTGAAATGGGACGCCGGCGAACTCGCCTTTAAAGACCTGTTGCAAGTATCGACCGTCATACAACAGGGTGAAGGTGGCGGAGCCCTTGGAAACGGCTGCGCTATCAGGCCCTTCGAAGTAGGTTTTCATCTCCGTGGTCCATTTGCCGACGTGGCTCTTGAGATGCGCGTGTTCGGGAGCCAGCTTCAACGCATCCAGGAATTCCGCTTGGGCGGCCGCGGCGTCTTGCGCCTGGTCTTGAGCTCGAATGGAAGCGGTTGAAAAACACAACGCGACGATGGCACTCGAAAAAATTAGTTTGTTCATAGTGTCAACCTGGCTGGAAAGTAAGAAAGAAATGGTCCGCTCTTGTAACGAACAAAGCGGGTGACCTGGACTACGATGATTGACTTCATGGTCGCATCCGAAGATCCTCTTGGACACAACGCCTATGCGATCGCTGGCGCCGCTTCCGCTGGTGTTCTTTGTGGCCGTCCGACGCGCCGGACGGAAGCACCGGAACCACCAAGAGCACCAAGGATATGACGCCTGGAAGTTGGCGGTAGCATTAGACCGTACGGCCGGGCGTCAGTCCACCTGCGGCCAGAAGAAAGCCGCGAACTGGTTTACTTCGCCCATGTCGGCAGGACGGTCGTAAACTCGACTCGTTCCCCGGTCAGTGGATGCCGCAGCGCGATTCGCTGGGCGTGCAGGCAGAGCGGAGCGTCCCGTGGCGTCAACGTCTGTTTGTCACCCAGTTGGTGATCGGGCCGATAAGCCGGATCGCCGCAGATCGGTAACCCCAGGTCCCACAAGTGGATGCGAATCTGGTTGGTCCGGCCGGTCAGCGGGCGAGCCTCGACAAGCGTGGTGCCGTCACCATAACGTCGGCGCACGAGAAACTCGGTCCGCGCGGGCAACCCGTCTGCGGCCCCGACCCGAATTCCATGCGGTGTCGGTTTGGGGTTGATTGCCAGCGCCGATGAAAACGCGTCCGAATTCGGTTCACCTTGAATGCGCGCCAGATAGGTTTTTTGCACCGAGCCGTCTGCAAACTGGGCATGCACGGGGCGAGAAACTCGGCGGTTCTTGCACAACACGACCAGGCCCGATGTATTCGCATCCAGCCGGTGCGCCGGCCGCGGCTGGATCGGCTGAAACACTTCGCGCAGGATCCACGATAGGGTATTGCGATTGAAGCGACCGCAGGGGTGCATCGGCAGCGGCGCGGGCTTGGCCACCACGATCAGGGCGTCGTCCTCATGGACGAGCCGAATGTCGGCGGCGACGTCCGGTTCGAGCGTGGCTGGCATCTTATGCAGAAACCTCTGGCCGGCGCGGACGGTGTCGGATGCGTCTACCGGCGCGCCACGATCGAAGAGTTCACCGGCAGAACATATCTCCTCCCACGCGTCGCGGGACAAATGCGTTTTCATGGCGTCCAGAAAGTCCAACACGGTCAAGCCATGACAACGCTCGGGAACACTGATCGGGCGAAAGTTGTCGTAGGGGACGCTGCCGGGCAAGGGGTCGATGACGCGACGCAACGCCGCTTGCCGCTCTGCCAACCGTGCCGTAGCTCTCTCCTCGGGCGTCCGATAGCACAACGGACACGATTCGCCCTCGATAAACTGCGGCGATTGCTGCTGCTCGGCAGACAGCGTCGCCTGGCAGACAAAGCACTGCGCCGTGTCGGTCTCTTCCAGGGCGGCGTTAACAGCCACCCGGCGATCAAACACGAAACATTCGCCCTGGTAATGCGCTTCGCCGCATGTTTCCAGATAGTTCAAGATGCCGCCGTCCAACTGATAAACCTGCTCAAAGCCCAATTGCTCGAGCAGCGGTGCGGCCTTTTCGCAGCGGATGCCACCGGTGCAAAACGTGACCACCGGTTGTTGTCGCATGGATTCCGGCAATCGCGCGACGGCGTCCGGGAAATCGCGGAAGTGGTCGATTCCGATGGCTGTCGCGCCGCTAAACGTCCCTGCCTGAACCTCGAAATCGTTTCGCACATCCAGCAACGTGACCTCGCGTCCTTCGTCCAGCCAGTCGCGTAATGTCTGCGGCGTCATGCGCGGCGACGTGTATTGGCGCGGGTCAATCCCGGGAACCCCGAACGCGATGATCTCCCGCTTGATTTTAACGAGCATCCGATTGAACGGCTGTTCGTCGCTAAGGCTTTCCTTGACGTCGAGGTTGGCGCAGTCCGGCAGCGCGCGAATTCGCCGGACCAGTTCATCGGTGGCTTCCCGCGTGCCGGCGATGAACAGGTTGACACCCTCTTCGCTCAACAGAATCGTGCCCCGCAAATCCAACCGCTGGCACAACTCCCGCAATTCGCAACGCAAAGCCGGAAGCTCGGTCAACGAAGCGAACTGGTAGGCGGCGATATTGACAATCGAGGGCATAACGGTTGTGGCAGTGGCCTGGGGGCACGTTGGGAAGCCGCGAGTCGAAACCTCACCCTTCGCGCATGGTACGCTCAATCACAGAGGCGTCAAAATAGTTGATGGACATGCCCGCATCGACGACCAGGGTCTGTGCCGTGATACCTGAGGAACGTGGGCTGAGCAGAAACGTGGCGACGTTGGCCGCCTCCTGTGTCTGGATGGCCTGACCGCGTGGGATAACCTGTTCTGCGTAGAGATAGGAATCGACATACCCTGGGATGCCCGCCGAGGCGGATGTCTTGAGCAACCCGGGACCCACCGCGTTGAAACGCACCTGGGAAAATTTGCTGAACGACTTGGTGAGAAAGGCCAGCGACGAATCGAGGGCGGCCTTAATCGGCGCCATGTAACCATAATTCTCGCTGGCCATGCGTGTCGTCGAAATCGAAATCGCCAGGACCGAGGCGTCTGGCGCAAAGAGCTCCTTGAAGGCCTTGGAGAGGGCGATCAGGGAGTAGCACGAAATATCGACGGCCTGCAAAAACTGAGCTCGGCCCGTCTCGTGAAACGGTTGCATGCCATGTTCGTAGCTGGCAAAGGCGATCGAGTGGACCAGTCCGTGGATGAGCGGGTGCCGCGCAGCAATCTCATCACGGACGCGATCGATCTGCTGCTGATCCTCTACATCGCACACCAGCACTTCACGGTCCTGAAGCAATTTCGCCAGACTGTCCCGACGCTCCGGGCTGCGGACCACGTAGATCACCAGCGCGCCCGCCTCTTCCAGGGTCCGGGCAATGTGATAGGCGACGCTCTTGCGATTCGCGACGCCAAAGACGACGACGGTCTTGTCGTGAAGTTGTAGGAAATCGGTCACGGATGATTCACAACGTTGGATGGAATGCGAGGTCCTGGAAAGCTCCAGGGATCTGGAACTGGGATCGGAAACGGGGAAGCTAGTTCTGCGGGGAGGCAATCGTGCAGGCGAAGTCCAGGCGGGCGGCAAGCTTTCCGTCACACTTGACCTTGGCCGTTAGGAAAAATGCATCAGCCAAGCGTTCGTTCAACGTGACATCGAACTCGACCGTATCACCGGGGTGAACCATCCGCTTGAATTTCACATCGTTAAGCCGCGTCGCGACTGGGACTCCCGTGCCATCCTGAACGAATTGGGAGAGCAAGACGGCGCCCGCTTGCATCGCCGCCTCGCAAAGGATGACGCCAGGGACGAGCGGTTGGTCAGGGTAATGGCCCTGAAAGAAGAACTCGTCGTCACGAAACGTCTTGCGACAGACGATCGTGCTGGCGGATTGTTCGACAATCTCGTCGACCAGCAGCATGGGCGGCCGATGGGGGATGGCTGCCAGAATGGCTTCCTGACTCATGCGGCGGTGTCTCCGTTTCTTGGGTTGTTGGCCGTTGCCGGCGTGGCAGTCGTATTCTGCCGGGCGAAACCGTTGAGCAGTGCGACGGCTGCAGTTGCCGTCACCTTGCCACGGTCAGGATGGAGCTGACGTTTTCCCGCTGGTCGCGGCTGCCATCAGCATGGCGTCGACATCGTTGGCGACAATCACGCCGTAGTTGATTGCCCCCAGCCAGCCCGACATGATGATGCCAACACTGCCGGCATGATACATGCCTTTGACCTGGTCCGGCAGCCCGCGACTGACGGCCAGCCCCTCGAATTTGGTGCCGAAGCTGGCCCCGGCAACATGTTGTGTGTAGTGGCGAAAGGTCCTGGGCGTCGACGCTTCGACGTGCGCCAGTCGTTCGCGGATATTCGGCAAGTACTTTTCGACGGCATCCAGCGTTGTTTCGATCAAGTCCTGCTTGCTGGCCTCGTAGTCGTCATCGGACAACTCGCTCCAGTCGCGGTAGTGCGCGTTGGTGCTGGACACCAGCAGCGTCCGCTCGCGACCCTCGGGACGGGTCCGCGGGTAGTAGAACGAATACGTGCGGCTGGTGACGTCGCGGCTCAGCAGCAGGTCCGTGCGGAAATCCGCCGCGGTCGAACTGAACAGCAGATCGCCCGTTGACTCCTCGACGGTCTCACCCGGTTTGAGCGCCATGTAAACCTGGGTGCTGGAGTTGTTCAGCCGGACTTCGCGGGCCTGATCGACAAACTGGGGGTCCAACTGCGCTTCGCCCAGCAGCCGAAAGATCGTCGCGCGGAGGTTGGCGTTGGAAACGACGGCGCGGGTCTTGATCGTGCGGCCGTTGACCGTCACGCTCGCCACACGTCCCTGCCGGAGGTTGACCTTTTCGACGTCGCATTTGATCCGCACGTCGACATGATTCGACTTCAGTTCCGCCTCCATCATTTGGATCAAGCGGTCTGTCCCACCTTCGAATGTGTAGACCCCCTTGGACATGAAATTGGAGAACACGATGCCGTAGGTGATCGCCGGGTCCTCCAGAGTCGAACCATTGGCGTAGACGATCGGCTCCATCAGCAGTCGGACGACATCGTGCCGGCCCGGAAAGAACTTTTCGAACAGTTCCCCGGTCGTCATGGCCTGATCGTCGTAGAAGTTCATCCCCCTGGCGGCATCAAAGAACGATTTTACCGAGGCGGGCTCGACGTTGAACTGATCCGTCAGCAGCCGGGTAAAATCGTCCCGGTTGTAGGTGGTCGTCAACGAAAACATTGGGTTGTCAAAGCGAATGCGCTTCAGCGGGACGATCGATTCGGCGATTTCCGGCGACCAATAGCGGCGGCAACTCTTGATCATGCCGTGCGGAAATCCGTGCAGCGAAACGTCAAAGATGTGACCACCCGGTCGCTTGAACCAGGTGGCCATACCACCCAGTTTGTAATGTTGTTCAAGCAGCAGCACCGAGTATCCAGCGCGTCCCAAGATGTTGGCGGACGTCATGCCCGCCAGGCCGCTGCCGATGACGATGACGTCGTATTCGTCCTGCACGCCTTTGAGAAAATCTTTTGGCATCGAGTCGTTAGTTTCTTCCTCGGGGTCTTGGCGTGGGGGCAATCGGTAGCCAACGACGGGCGCCTACGCCGCCCGGTCGGCAGCCAGCCCGATTACTCGCGCAAGCAATGCTGATTGGCAATGGAAATGCCGCTGACAATGGACCCTATGATACCGACGAAACCCTGATCTGTCCCGCACAGAAACAGGTTCCTGAGGTGGGTTGTGCCGTTGAGCCGCTTTTCGGGGGCTCCGTAGACGGCGCCGTTGTCATGCCAGGTGAAGCGGCGGATGGTGCGCGGCGTAAACATGTCCGTTTCCACGACGTGCCCGCGAAAGTCCGGCACGAATTGCACTGCCGAGGCGACAATCCGATCGTACCATCGCAACTTCTCCAGTCGGTAAGCTTCTTCAGAGAGATGGGACCAGCGATCAAAATCTGCCAGGGCGGTCATCCGCATCACACCGTCCGGTAGCTGACCGTCCGCCGGATCGTAGGCATAGTTGTTCGGGGAACAGATCACGCCTGTCCGCACGTCGCACAGCAGCTCGTCGGGCTTTTTCCAGTGAAAGGTTTCCGAGTCATTAAAGAACAGGATCGTGCGGTCATAGCCCAGCTTCTGTGGTTCGCGATCGAGGACCGAAATGGCTTCGCAGAAGGAGAGCCGCCCCGCCTGCTGATCGATCGGCTCGGTTACGTCGTCGCACAGCCGCAGGGTTTCGACAAGGCCGGCCGACGAGAGGATCCGGCGACCCTCGAGCTCCTCGCCATTGTCCAAGACCACGCCCACCGCCTGATCGCCCTCGACGTGAATCCGTTCAACCCCGCTACGCAATTTCAGTTCGCCACCGAGCGCCCGAAATTTGCGGACGAGGTTCTTCAGGATCAGCCGCACACCGGCAAAGGGCCGCGAGAATCCCTCCAGGAAGATGCTGCGGAACATGATGCAGAATTGCCCAAAGTCCATGTCATGTTCGCGGGCATTGCCGTACCACATCAAGGGGCAGAGCAACATCTCAATCAACAGCGGATCACTCAAGGTATCGTTGAGGACATCGCGGGCGGAGATCTCGAAGCTCTCCTGATCCAGGTCGTCGTATTCGATCAACCGCGCAAGCAGGCGGCGAAAGTTGTCAACCTGGGCCGGAAATTTGCTGGCCACTTCGGACTCGAGCAGGTCGATGCCGTTGCCGAAGTCGAGGTGCACGCCGGGAAAGGCGATCCGAGACCCGATCTGCGGCGCCAGGGCGAAGTCGTCCCGCGTGAAGCGCAGTTGTTTGAGCGCTCGGGCCAGCGGCCCGCGTTTGGTCCCTTGGGGGACGTAGTTCGTCACCGCGTGCAGACCCACATCGTAATCGCGCCCGCCCAAACGATAGAATGAATTCAAGCCGCCAATGGTGGTGTGGCGTTCCAGGATACATACCCGCTGATCGAAGTAAGCGAGTCGAATCCCCGCCGCCAGGCCTGACATTCCCGCGCCAATGATGATCGTGTCGTACATAGCGGCGGACGGCTGAGGCTGGAAGAAGTGGGTGCAGGGCAGAGCGCGGCGGGGGGAATGTCCCGTCGACCGTGGGGCACCACAGTCCACTACGCCCCGCTGGCCGATAAGACGGAGGCCCCGAAACAAGCGATTGTTCAGGTTGCGGATGACGGTTCCGCGCGATCAGGCCTTCTGCATGTCTTTCATCAGTGGCGTCAGGTAGGCGACGGTGCTCGCCATGCTGGCCAACTCGGTATAGTCTTCTTCAGGAATCTGAACGCGATGCCGTTTCCGCAATTCCATCACGATATCCAAGAAGTCCATACTGTCCAATTCGAGCTGATCAACGAAGGCGACGTCGTCGGTCAGGTCGGATAAGTCCTCGTCCGGTGCGATGTTTTCCAGAATATCCAGGATTTCTTCGCGGATCTCAGAAGATGTCATACGTTTTGCTTCTCCATACAGCAAATTCGGTGCTGGCTTAAATTCGTTCAATAATGACGACGGAATTAATTCCCAGCATCCCGAACGAGTTATTCAGAATAAAGCGGGGACGTCCTGTTTCGCGGGGCTCGTTGATGACCAACCCTTCCAGCGCACACTCGGGGTCCAGCTCGTCGACGTTGATGGTCGCGTGGCAGACGCCATCTTGAAATGAGGCCAGGTTGCCAGACAGTTCCAACGCCCCGGCGGCGCCCATCGCGTGGCCGATAAGACTCTTTGTATTGTTGAAGAGGGTCTTCTCGCAACCACCAAACGCGCGACGCAGGGCCGCACACTCTTGGGCATCCCCCAGACTCGTGCCCGTGGCGTGGGTGCTAACGATATCGATCTGTTCCGCTTTCAATCCGGCCTTCTTAAGGGCCAGGGCAACACATTCGGCCTGGCGGTCCGAATTCGGCAGGACAAAGTCGGTCGCGTCGGTATTCATTGCGTAGCCCACGAGTTCGCCGTAGATCGTGGCGCCACGACGCTTCGCGTCATCCAGTCGCTCGAGCACAAACAGGCAACCGCCTTCGGCCACCACGATCCCGTTTCTCTGCGTGTCGAACGGTCGCGAGGCTTTCGTCGGGTCGTCGTGCGAAGCCAAGGCGCCCTGGCTCTTGAAGCTGGCAAAGATTCCAAATGTGTGGATGCTTTCGGAGACACCGCCGGCGATGGCCACATCGCATTCGTTCAGCCGCAACATCTGGGCACCCTGGATCAGGCCGGCGTTGCCGGCAGCACAGGCAGCGCCAATTGTGTAGTGCGGCCCGGTGATCCCCATGTTGAGCGCCACTTCTCCCGCGGGATTGTTCGCGACCGTCCGAGGATTGTGATGATGCGACCAGAACGACGTGTCGTAATCGAAGCCTTGAAGTTCGAAGATCTCGTTTTCCGTCTCGACGTTACCGTGCTCGGTCACGCCGATATACATACCGACCCGCGAACGGTCGATGTTCTCCCAGTCGAGCCCGGCGTGTTTAACCGCTTCGTTGGCCGAATAGATCCCAACGCTGCCGGCGCGGGTTCCCCGTCGCGTATCCTTGCGGGATTGATAGCGTTTCACGTCGAAATCGCAGATTCCGGCCAGCGTCTTTCCGACATACCGGATTTCATATTCGCTGACGCCGCTCTTGCCCGCGAGAATGTTGCTCCGAAACTCGGCCCAGTCATTCCCGTTGGGCGCGGTCAGACCAATCCCGGATATGACAATCCGCTGGTTCTCGGGCAATTGACTTGTACCGCCAGACGCAATCATGATTTCTCGTTCTGATAATGAAGGGTATCAGAATGAAATTACCTATTTTCCGAGTGATTGACAAGCGGCCCGATGAGGCAGGATGCAGGCGAAAACAGACCGCTGACGTCGTGATTTTCCGGCATGAGGTGTCCAATCGCCGGCGGATCACGAACTGGTCCGTCTGAGAGATTTGGCACGACTTCCTGTCCCGTCCCGATCACAAGCTCGACCGAGCAAGAGAAACCGACCCGAAGTGTGTGCGGGAATCGGCAAGTCAATCCAAGGGCAATCTTCCAAACAACCTCGTTCGGAAGACGTGCAAACGCGAGTCAGCAGCTCGCAAGGAGCCGGATAGGGGCGGGGGTTGCATCTCACTCGTCTAGGGGTTTAAATGCCACCTCTTTGCCTCGTGTTGCCCAGAATCGCTACATTGTTTTGTCGTTGTACAGGTCGTAGGTGGCCCAGTATTACTTGTGGGCAGTGCTTCTAGTTGTTTAATGCGAAAGGGAACGAATCATGGAAACCGGACTTCTCTCGATGGCGCAGCAGTTCTCAGGGCTTCCAATGGAAGCCTTGATCGGCGGCCCTTTGAATGCGGCAGCCAATGCGAATGCAGCCATGGCGGTCACGCAGACCAAATTCCTGTTAGACACCTGCTTTATTAAACGGACCATCAAGGAAACACCGGCCGTCGCCGGAGAGGCGCCAACGGAAGAGAAGGTGGATCCGCAATCGGGGACGGTGATTCCGGGGACACCCGGAAAACTAGGCAGGCCTGCGATTGCGGAACATGACAGCTACGAGCCCGTTATGATCACGATGTCATTGACGCGCGCGGTCATCACGCCTGGGGTTCCCGGCAGAGCTGCGATTCCGGCGAAGGATCCGGTCCCTGCGGATCCGACCGCCACGCCGCCTGTCCCAGGCACGCCGGGAGTCGCCGCGGTCCCTGAAGTGAAACCGATTGCTCCGGTCATCACCAACGTGACGACCGCTTTTAACCTTCCGATGATGACCGTGATACCGCTCAGTTCGCTCGGCGTCGAAACGGTCGACATCAACTTCGAAATGGAAGTCAAGTCGAGTTTCTCCGAAGAAACGAGCGAACAAAAGTCGAAGCAGATTAAGGGTGAATCAAGCTTTGAGGCGAAGGCCGGTTATGGGCCATTCTCGGTCAGCGTCAAGGGATCGGCAAGCTATGACCAGAAAGATTCCTCGACCCATGACACGCACTATCAGAAGAGCAATTCGGCAAAATACACGGTGAATGTTCACGCCGGCCAGCTGCCTTTGCCTGAGGGTGTAACGACGATTATCAAGGCGTTCACCAACGCGATTGAGCCGATTACCCTGGACTAGCAAAAAAGGCAGATATGCCAGAATCAACCAGTCGGCCTTTCGTACCCAAGAACAGCGGCGAGATTGATATCGAATCAATCATCACCGCGCCTTTGGTCGCCGCTTCGAAAGCAAATGTTGTCATGGCGACGGGGCAGCAAAGGTTCATCTTGGACTATTGCTTCACCAAGACGGATGACGGCACGCACGAGCCCATCTTGATCAAGATGGTCATGGTCAAGGGCGTCGTCGACCCCGACAAGCAAGAAGGCGAAGCCGGCCATTTGAAGAAGGTTGATCTTGTTTTTTCGCTCCCATTACTCTGCATTGTTCCCTTCAGTTCATTAGCAATTACTTCCCTGACGATCGATTTCGATCTCGACCTGACGACGGCAACATCTTCTGAGACGACCAGGTCAAAAGAAGGCAAGATCATCGACAGGAAAGCCCAACTGAAGGGGCGCATCAGCAGTAGTTCTGACGACAATTTCGGTGATTCAACGAAGAACAACTCCAGGAGCCAGAAGTCGAGTTCCTTGAGAGTTAGCCTGACCGCTGGTTCGCTGCCTCTGCCCAACGGGCTGCTCACGATCCTCGACATGTACACCAAAGCAATTCAGCCAACTGGGATCGATGACGAAGGTGAAAGGGACGCATAATCATGAAAGTTACCAATCAATCGATCCCATGTCCTGTGTGTGCGGAACAGGGGAAGGACAGCCAGATCCAATTTGAAACCTCGCAGTTACTCTCGGGGGTTCAGTTTGCGTGTCCGGTGTGCCAGTCCACAATCGGCTTGTCTGCCGAGAGCAAGCCGGCGGTTCGACGGGCGATGGACGAGCTTAACGAGCTCAAGCGAAACATGTCACAGTAGCAAGCCGTGCCGCAACGCCTCGTTCTTGCCGATCTTCCACCCGCAGGTTCCTGCCATGATTAGCCTCAATGATTTTGTACGTGCCATTAACGACGCGATCATGCAATCGCATGATTCGTTGATGTCAAACGACGTGGGAATCCTGGACAAGTTCTTCGCGGCGGGAGAGTCAGGCAAGGGCGAGAAAGAGAAGAAAGAAAAGAAAGAAAAGAAAGAGCGTGGGAGTGGAGGCCTGCGCCCCAAGAACGTGATTGTCGAATACCAGGTCCTCGATGCCGAAGGCAATCCGCAAGCGGTTGACGTTCACGTCCCCTTAATCACGCTGGTTCCCCTGTCGATCTCTCGTATCGAAAAGGCAACGTTAAGTGCCGATTTTGATTTGGAGGCGATCGAGGGCGAACTTCAAGTGAGCTTTTCGAGGCACGTTGAAGGGGATGCGAGAGGGCGAAGCAAGCTTGAGCTGACGATCGCGCCCCAGGAGGCATCCGAAGGAATGAAGTTGTTGGTGGAGGGGTACGAAGCGGTCCTGAAGAGGCAGATCCCGTAGCATGGGATGCGCATTGGCTTGTGCTACGCGACGATGTAAGGCACGCACAGCATTCGCATCAACTTCAATCAAAGGGAATTCGTGGCATGTCCAAATCGATTGCGAAGAAGAATCGCGCGAAAAAAGATGACGATCGTGACTTGTTGTTTGATCTTTCCATCAGCCAACACGAGATGAATGTTGCGATCGATGAACGCGAGAGTCGGTTCACGATCACGATTAAGGCGTCGGACAGCTTCAAGGAAGGCAATGAAGCGACCGGAGTGACGTTGCAGATCGACTTCTTCGATGCGGAAAGAGAACAGTTACTGACGCTCGGTGAACACACTTCGGTTGAACTCGTACTCAACAAGCAGGGCACGGAACAGAGAACGGTCGTCATGAATCGCTCGACCACGGGCGATATCGAACTCGGCTCGTTCAAGAAATCAACGGTAGTCCATGTTGACGGAATCATCCGAACGGGACACTTTCATTATGCGTTCGTGACGAATAATCAAGAGATGCGCGTCGACGATGATATCGCGCCAAGCGAACTTCCTTCGAACGATGAACGAGAATATGGCATGGTGCTGAAGATCAATTACAAGGCCCTGCAAGTCGTCACACCGGCGGCCGGTGGATCCGAGGCCCAGCCAATCATCATTCACGTTCAAGAGGACTGAGACTCAGGTACGGGTGGCGGCACCGGGGAAGGCTCGTCGAGTGCGAATGCAGGGATTCGCTCCCTTGGAGTTAGATCCACGTACCTCGGTGCTTCTCGCAGGATCTGCCCACCCACCAGCGACGCACTCGAGTGTTTCATGCGTCCCCCAGTCTCGTCGATGGGACACGGATGTGTGGTATCGGCAGGATCGTAATTCAATCAAATTGGGCAAGGCTGGTTGGCAATTACCACGTGGCAAACGACGAGAACACAAGTCACGAAGCGACGCTCACCCTCAAGGACGTTCTCATTGCGCTGACCGATGCAGTGCATGGAGCCAGGCGGAAATCGGCACAGAAAGCCGAACTGCAACTCCGGCGAGATTACCTGCATGAAGACGGTTCGCCAAAGACTCAGTTGATCCAGACGGCGCTGGCGGATGGATCGTGGGAGACCTTACCGGTGCCCCTGATTCTCTTGTTCCCGCCCAAGCCGGTCCAAATTCAACAAGTGACGCTTGATTTCCAAGCGTGGCTTGTTGGCACGGATCGAGTGCCTGGCGACTCCAAGAATCCACTCGACCTGGAATTGGCGCTGCAGTCCCCGAGCAACGTCGCCGGCGCACCAAGTCGCGTTGAAGTCTGTTTGCGAGGTGATTCGCTGGCCGTGCGTGTCGACGGCGAGGCCGTAGCCCCCGAGCCGGCGGCCAGTGGTGTGGCGGCGTTGGACCGTGCGACGCTCGAGCGTGAACTGCGTATGGTTGCCATCGACTTTGTTGGTGGATTCGCGTCATCGACAGGACCGGCGCTCCTGGTTAGCTCGCGGACCCACGTCTATTACGCCAGGAAGCCGACAAAAAAATCTTGGCGTTATTCCGAAGCCCCCAAAGATAAGGCCACGCTGTCCCCAGAGACCGTTCGTGATTTCGAGGAGGCCAATGAGGAGCCGTTGAATCTTGCCCCCACCGACTTTGCTGCTGATTCGCCATTCAAAGTGGAGTTGATTGAGCCGGCTGGTTTTCAGGGGCTCGCCGAGGCTAATCGCGTGGAACTTCTGAACCTTAGAAAACACTATCCGCAGAGTTACTCGCGAATCATCGAGTTGTCTCGGTTCGGCTGGGCCCCCGATGATTCTGAATGCTTGTTGTACGTTGGCTGGATTACGCCCAACGCGAATGGCCGCGGCCGGTTTATCGTCTTTCGTCGACACGGCTCGCAGTATGCCTGCGGGCTGCTACCCTTCGCGCCATCGTGGAATAAATGAGTGATAAGATTGAGGCGACTTGTCCCGTTAGCACCCGTTACGTCGGCATGAGCTGACGTGCGTTTTCATTTACGCGTCACCTCGGCACCCTACGCGAGGCATTGCGGTGGCAGGTCGGGAGCAGGTGGTCGCTGGTTTCAATAAGAACGCACGAGGATCAACATGCCCAAACAAAAACCATTGCCGTCAGCCCGCCCCGTGGCGCGGCGCCGCCCGAATCGCACTGTACCGCGCCCACGAGCTCCCAAATATTTTCTGCGATCCGTCGACAATCCCGGCAATGGCCAGAAAATGGCGGAGGTCGTCTTGGGAATGGCCGCTCCACTTTCCACAAATTCAGATACAAGTGGTGCGACGACGGTCGAGCGGCACCGCAACGCGCTCAACGCCCACCACACGAATCCCTCGTATACGTTTGTCATTGGTCACCTGATCAACGAACAATTCAGCTGTATGCAGAACGATGGTAACTTTGTTCCGTTGACCTCGGCGGCGAACAGCGAACACAAGACTGCGATTGAATCGCCGATTGCAGCGTTCTTGCAGGCAACGCAAGGGGCGGGGCAAGAGAGATTCACCCGTTCTTTGAACGCCGCAGGTACCCGGTTCTTTGGGCTGCACTACCGCGTCACCAGTAGCGAGGGAAAATGGGGCGACAATGTGCCAGACATCTATGTGCCCGATTCGATCCACTGGGAAGTCGAATTAGCCATCTTCGAGAAAGACGGCCAGAAGTCCAAGAATGTGCTGCCCGCGGACATTGCACTCCTGAATTCTCTGGGAGAGTTCGCGCGGAATTACATCCGGAATATCGCGAAACACAATGCGAAGTGGACCGTCGACGGAACCATCTACAACAGAAAGCAATCGTCGCCAGTTGTTGCTTGAACAGGATCGGGGCGGGATCGGGGCCACCCAAAGTACAGGATCGGGGCCACCCAACGTAGGATTGGGGCGGAACGGCTTGGGGCCACCCAACAGCTGTCACCGGCGAGGGCGGCGTTGGCTCACGCGCCTGGGGAGTTCCGACTGCCATCAGTGCCGACTTGGTGGACTCCACGTGACACGTCGACTTCCGAAAGTTGGCTGTCCCTTTCTGTTTTCCTCATGTTTTCCATTGTTTCTTGCTCCCCCAGGCAACGGCGGACGGGTGACCGACCGAACTTGCGAGGCCAGCGACTGACGGTCGGTTGAGGATTACGTGCGGACGATGTGGTTAATGGATGTCCCCGTCCTCTCCGTCCTCTCCCGCTCCGTTGGGTGTCCCTATTTTCTCCTCGATTATTGGGTGTCCCTGTTTTCTCCTGTTTTCTCTTGGGTGTCCATGTTTTCTTTTTCGGTTATTGGGTGTCCCTGTTTTTTCCTTCTTTTTCGGTTATTGGGTGTCCCTGTTTTTTCCCTACCTGCTTTCTATTTTCTCCTCGCGGAACTCTCCTGAATTTCTCCCGGTGAGATTTTTGTGCAGAAGGATCGTTTCCCATTCTCTCCAGCGCCAAACCTGGATATACTTCTCGACGATGCGTCAAAAGGCACCCGACCGTCAACTCGGGTCAGTCGACGCCGCTTCTTTCCGAGCGACACGCATGGAAGGGGTTCATCTCGAAATACTCGCCCAACCGGACGATACGTCCTGTGGGCCGACGTGCCTGCAGGCCATCTATCGCTATTTTGGCGAAGAACTTCCCTTGCAGCAGGTCATCGACGAGACCCCACAGTTGAACGACGGGGGCACGCTGGCGGTGTTATTGGGGTGCCATGCCCTGTCGCGGGACTATCGGGCCACAATCTATTCATTCAATCTCAATCTTTTCGACCCCACTTGGTTTCCTGGGAGTCCGCCTCAGCTAATCGCCAAGCTGCAGGAGCAGTTACAGCACAAATCCGAATCCCGTTTGCAATCGGCCGCCCAGGGATACATGCGTTTCCTGACGGCAGGCGGTCATGTGCGGATGGTCGACCTGACACGGCAACTGTTGCGGAAGTACCTTTCACGGTCGATCCCGATATTGGCCGGACTGAGTTCCACCTTCCTGTACAGGGCGCCGCGCGAAATCGATGTCAATTGCGAAGCGGACGACGTGCGAGGGGTCCCCACGGGGCACTTTGTGGTTCTCTGCGGTTACGATCCGGTCGAACGGCAGGTCCGAGTTGCTGACCCGTACTTGCCCAACCCGCTGGGTCCGGCCGACCATTACTACGTGGTGGATGTGGATCGCGTGGTCTGCGCAATTTTACTTGGGGTGCTGACGTTTGATGCCAACCTGCTGATACTTCGCCCCCCGCACTCGTCATGGTAAGGAGACTCCGGTGGCGATCTTGATCGTCGTCAACGACACGCGTAAATGGCCGCTCAACATCGATGGCGTCGACGTCATCGACGCTCGCAGCTACCTCACGCTACCCAAATTCAGCGATTTGCGTAACATCAAGCTGTTCAATCTTTGCCGATCGTACCGCTATCAGAGCGTGGGTTATTACGTGTCGCTGCTGGCTGAGGCCCGTGGGCACAAGCCGCGCCCCAGTGTCAACGTCATGCAGGACCTGAAGTCTCCGGCAATTGTGCGCGGTACATCGGATGAACTGGATGATTTGATCCAGCGTAGCCTGTCCCGCATTCAGTCGGAAAAATTCACGTTGAGCATCTATTTTGGCCGCAACTTGGCCAAGCGTTACGATCGCCTCAGCAGGCAGTTGTACAACCAGTTCGAGTCGCCCTTGCTGCGGGCACAGTTCGCACGAGACCGCGGCAAGAAATGGCAGATGCGATCGATCACGACGATTTCCGCGAATGAGATTCCGGCTTCCCACCACGATTTTGTTACGAAGGTTGCCAGCGAGC
This sequence comes from bacterium, assembly GCA_030432015.1. GTDB lineage: Bacteria > Planctomycetota > Planctomycetia > Pirellulales > Pirellulaceae > ARS98. Next base: position 1,555 of record JAUIHJ010000033.1, on the reverse strand, counting down.
ACTTTCTCGGCCGGGGAAAACGCGTGCGGCGCAAAGTGGCGGCCCGATTCGATCTGGCCATCCTCCATAATCCGAACGACGCGGAAGCGCCCTCGGACCCAAAGGCGCTGGACCGCTTTATCAAGGCAGGTGAAACACTCAACATGAGCGTGGACCTGATTGAACGCGACGACTACGCCAGCCTGGGCGAATACGATGGACTATTTATCCGTGAAACCACTTTTGTCAATCATCACACATTTCGATTTGCCAGCCGAGCCGCGAACGAAGGGCTGGTGGTCATTGACGATCCCGTGTCGATCGTTCGATGTACCAACAAGGTTTACCTGGCCGAATTGATGGGACGGCACAAGATCGCCACCCCCAAGACCCTGGTCGTGCATCGAGGCAATATCGACTTGGTCGAAAATGAGCTCGGCTTCCCCTGTGTGCTCAAGAAACCCGACAGCGCGTTCTCGATTGGAGTGGTCAAGGCTCATGAAGCGGCCGAACTCAAAGAATTGCTCGCTCAAATGCTGGAACAAAGCGATCTGGTGGTTGCCCAAGAGTTCCTCCCGACGCGTTTCGATTGGCGGATCGGGGTGCTTGACCAGAAGCCACTGTACGCCTGCAAATATCACATGGCCAGCAACCACTGGCAGATCATCCGTCCCGACGAAGAAGGGGCCAAACGGTACGGCAAAGTCGAGACCCTGCCGGTCGAACTGGCGCCGCGGCGGGCGGTGGCGTTGGCCGTCAAGGCAGCCAACCTGATCGGCGATGGCCTGTACGGTGTCGATGTCAAAGAATCCAACGGCAAGTTCTACGTCATTGAAGTCAACGACAACCCCTCCATCGAATCCGGCGAGGAAGACGCGGTCCTCCGCGAAGCGCTGTACGAGCGGGTGATGTCCGTGTTCTTGTCGCGCATCGAACAGAAGAAGCAAGGCCGTTAAGCGGGATGAAGCATGCGTCGTTCACATGACCGGGACTGGCTCCGACGTAAGTCGCGTCGTACAGCGGAATCGACACGGGATGTCGCGGTGAAGGTCCCACGTTCGTGCCGCTTCTATGTGTCCATCTCTTGTGAGCGGGCAAATCCTGTTGAACCGTCAATAAGCGAGCAGCTATGACGACTTTCGGAATCGAACTCGAGTACATGATCGTCGACCGCCAGACGCTCGACGTGCGCCCAATCTGTGACCGAGTGCTGTTCGAGGCTGCGGGGTATGAGGCCTCGGACATTGAATTCGGCGACGTGGCGTGGTCCAACGAACTCGCGCTGCATGTGATCGAAATAAAGTCCAACGGCCCGACGGATACGTTGGAGGGTTGGCCGCAACGGTTTTCCGCGCATGTGCGGCGCATCAACGAGATCCTGGGAGAGCACGACGCCTGCCTGCTGCCCGGTGGCATGCACCCGTGGATGAACCCCGACCGTGACTTTCAGCTGTGGCCCCACGACAACGGTGCCATTTACGCGGCCTTCGACCGAATTTTTGATTGCCGCGGGCATGGCTGGGCGAACCTGCAGAGCGTGCACTTGAACCTGTCATTCGAAGACGATGCATCCTTC
>JAUIHJ010000032.1 GCA_030432015.1 bacterium | reverse complement strand
CTCAAGACCACCAGCCCATCGGGTACTGCCTGTGCCTGGCTGACCGCCACTTCTGCCGGCACAAGCTCCGGCAGGTATTCGCGCCGCCGCTGCCAGAATTCGGCCGCCAGTTCTCCGCAGGCCTGCCGCGCAAAGGAAGGGTCGCGGTCGGTCGTCACGATCACGCTCGACCCAAGCTCGGGAATATCCATCCAAGGTTGGACGGGTGTCAGGGCGGCTGACATCAAGCGGGGTTCGTTCTCCAGACGCTGCAATTGTTGCTTAAAGTCAGCCGCGACCCCCGAGTCGGCTTCCGTATTGGAACGTTCGGCCGGTACGACGGCCGGAATCTTGGCGAACGCCATGCAGGGCTGGGCACCGTCGAACAACATCCGCCGTAACACGTCCGCCGCGCGGGCGCCGGTCTCAAAGATGTCGATGTGTGGCATCGAATGGTAGCTGACCAGCACGTCGGCAGCACGAACCATCTGTTCGGTTACGTTGGCATGCAGGTCGATCGTTGCAACCAACGGTATCTGGGGACCGAGGCGAGTTCGGAACGCGTCGAGGATCTCGCCTTCGGTGTCTGGATGCAGATCGGCAGCCATCGCACCGTGAAGCGCCAGCAAGACGCCGTCCACCGGCAACACGGCCTCCAACGCGGACAGCAAGGTATCACGTACCCACGTGAAGGTCTCGGACGTTGCCATCCCGCCAGGCCACGCCGGCAGCCGCGCCAAACCTGCGATTTCCGGAGGAACGGGCCATTGCCTGAGCGACTGGATAAATCCGCCCAATTCGTTGACATTTTCCATCTGGGCAACGAGATCGTCGCCACGGCAGACGCCAAACTGTTCGAAATCCGCAACGGTTGTCGGCCGCGGGTTAAAGGTATTCGTTTCCTGCCAAAGTTGGCCGATCGCAATGCGCATCAAGTTCCTATCGATCGAGTACTTTCAGGCGACTAGGGAAACGTGGGACTCGGTCAGGGTTTCAGGACAATCTTGCCAGCCAGCGTACCGGCACGACCGAGCGTATTCTCTTCCTGCAGTCGGTGAGCGGCGGCGGTCTCGGACAACGGCAACGTCATGGCGATCTGAGGCTGCAAGCGACCTTCGCTCAACCAGCGGTTCATGTCGACCGAACAGGCTCGCAATTCATCCGGAGTCGCCTTGAACATCACGAAGCCGTGCAACGAGCAGCCTTTGACATAAAAAGGTCCGACCGGAAACGGCGGACGCGCGTCGCGGCCCGCCATCAGGACCAACCGGCCGCGTTCGCCCAGCAACGCAACCAAGGTTTCGAAGTCAGGCTCGCGAAGCGTCTCCCACACGACATTGACGCCGTCGGGCGCGAATTGTTTCACCACTTCCCCGACGTCCTGCGTCTTGTAATTGATCGCGACCTCAGCACCCAACTCAAGGCAACGGGCACATTTCTCGTCGCTGCCACCGGTTGTAATGACCCGCGCGCCGGCAGCTTTGGCCATCTGCACCACCATCGAGCCCACGCCGCCGGTTCCGCCATGCACAAAGATCGACTCGCCGGGCTGCAGCTTCGCATCGCGAAACAGTCCCAAATGTGCCGTGACGCCAACGAGGGCACAAGCGGCTGCGGCCTCGTCGGAAACGTCATCCGGCGTGGGATATAACCAGCATTCGTCGATCGCGGATTGCTCGGCAAACGTGCCTTGCCGCCCCATAAACCCTTGATTGGTACCCCAGACTCGATCGCCGACTTGGAAACGGGTTACGTCAGGGCCGACCGCCGCGACCGTCCCCGCCACGTCGGAGCCAACAATAAACGGCAAAGGCAATTCCCAATAATTTGCACCATTGCGAATGTAGGTATCGACCGGATTCACCGCCACGGCACCGGTGGTGACGACGACCTTGGATCCCTCTGGCGACGGATCCGGCAGATCTCCATAGGTGATATTTTCCGGCGGCCCAGTCTCTGTGATGAATGCAGCTTTCATGAATGGACTTCCTTTGACACCTCGTGAGACCCGCCGCAGTCGACACGATCTGACGTGACTTTCGCGATTGGAAATTGACCTCAGGCTCGTCCCCGCCGCTGCCCACGGATTGCGTCAGGCGAGAATCCCTTTGATGACATGTCCATGCACATCCGTCAAGCGGCGATCGATGCCATTGTGACGCACCGTCAGCCGCGTGTGGTCAATTCCTAACAGGTGCAGGATCGTGGCGTGAATGTCGTAGACCTGCGTCGGGTTGTTGCGGTCCAACGGTTTATACCCCCATTGATCCGAAGGCCCATACGAAATCCCACCCCGAACCCCCCCACCGGCGAGCCAATTGGTGAAGACGTAGGGATTGTGATCGCGGCCTTTGCTCCCCTGTGTCGACGGCATCCGCCCAAACTCGGTCGTCCACAGAATAATCGTTTCGTTCAATAGCCCCCGCTGCTTCAAGTCCTTGATCAATGCGGCGGCGCCGGTCGCCATGCCCAGGGCCAGCGGCTTGTGGTCGCGTTCAATATCTTCGTGGCTATCCCAATTACGACGGGGAAAGCTGTTATCGTTGCCGGACCAGATTTGCACAAACCGCACACCCCGCTCAAGCAGCCGTCGAGCGATCAGGCACTTGCGCCCAAAGTACTCGATCTCTTCGGGAACGTTAATCGTCTCCGGGCATTCCTGTCCGGCACGGTCGAGCCCGTACATCTTCAAGATATGGGCCGGTTCGCCGGTAAGATCGAGCGCCTCGGGTGCGCTCAATTGCATCCGTGCCGCCAATTCGTAAGAACGAATCCGCGCTTCGAGACGGGTATCCTCGGAACGCTGCAACTGATGACCGCGATTGAGTCGCCCCAGCAATTCCAGTCCCGCCCGATCACTGGCCGGCGTCACAAAGTCACTCCGCGGCAAGAGATCCTCAATCGGATTGTCCCGTTGCGGAAAGATCGTCGTGCCTTGATTGCTGGCCGGCAAGAATGCCGAACTCCAATTCTTGGGTCCGTTGGAAGCAAACCCACGATGATCCGGCAACACCACAAACGTGGGCAGATTGTCGTTCATGCTGCCGAGGGCATAGTTAACCCAGGCCCCCATCCCGGGAAATCCAGGATCTTGAAACCCGGTCGCCTGCAAGAATGTGGCCTGACTATGGACCCCCGTCTTGCCGATCAGGTTGTGGACAAAGACCATATCGTCGACGCAGTCCCCCAGCGGCGTCACCGCGTCACTGATCATTTTTCCACATGCGCCGTGCGGTGAGAATTTAAATGGCGACTTCATCCAGGGCCCAAGGCCGTTCTGAAACGCCTCGACGGGTTCGCCGAAATCCGAAGCCTGTCCGTGGTATTTCTCCAGGTCCGGTTTGTAGTCCCAGAGATCGAGGTGGCTGGCGGCGCCGCCCATGAACATCTGCACCACGCGCGTGGCCTTGGGCGGATGGTGTAAGACCTTCACGACGCCGGGCGACGCACCGGAAGTTGCACCCAATGCACCTTCCTGGGCCAACATTCCCGCCAGGGCGATACCACCCAAGCCGCCCCCTGACCTCCAGAGAAAGTCCCGTCGCGAGATGGGCGGCTGAGGGCGCCGGGCATGCGAGAATGCGGATCGAAAATTCATGGTCGTGATGGCTCGTGTGGCAAGAGCGGACGGGATCAGAACTGGCACGACGCCGGAAACGATTGCCGGACTGGACCAGACATCACACCGTGACGCTGTCGATTTAATCGATGTAGACAAACTCGCTTAGGTTGAAAAGCACGCGACAAAGGTTCGCCAGGCCATGATCGTTGGCATACGACTTCATCGCCACGAGTTCTTCCGGACGGGGAGGACGACCGGTCACGCGGCGCATGGCCAATTCGATTTGGGCTTCCGGCGACATCGGGGCAAGCGTTTCCAAACGGGCTGCAAATCGCGAGGCCATCGTCAGGTTGAATCGATTGTTCAGCAACGCCAGGGCTTGCAGCGAGGTCATCGTTTCGTTGCGACGCGGCGTGCTCTGGGAGGAATCAGCGCAGTCCAAAGTGGTCATGAATGGGTCGGGCTGCGAACGGACGACGAATCGATAGACCGAACGTCGATGGGACGCCGAATCCGCTGGATCAAATTTGTGGTATTCGTAATGTGGTGAGTGTGCGGCCCGTTCGAGACGGAACAAGTAATAGCCTGGCCCCCCCATCGCATCGCGCAAACTGCCGCTGACCGACAGAACCGCGTCACGAATCTCCTCCGCCTCAAGCCGTCGGCGACTCATTCTCCACAGATACACATTGCCGCCGTCGACTTGCCGACCTCGGCGGGCCAGCGCACGGACTTCCGCGCCGGCACCGGTCGGCGGACCGCTCGCCTGGCGATAAACGGTGCTGGTCACAATCAGACGGTGGAGGGCCTTGATCGATTGACCGTTGTCGCGGAATTCGACGGCTAGCCAATCGAGCAAATCAGGGTGGGAGGGAAGCTGCCCCATCCGACCAAAATCGTTGGGGGACGCAACAATGCCCCGTCCCATGTGATAGTGCCAGATGCGATTAACGATCGACCGCCATGTCAGCGGGTTATCATCCCGTGTGATCCACCGCGCCAGCGCAGCGCGGCGATCCCCTTCGTGATGATCTTCGGGTAGGTCGAACAACGGCGGCAGCCCGGGCACGACCGGAAGTGTACCGGGAACGGCAGGCTGTCGTGGTGATTGGATGTTCCCGCGGTGCAGCACATGAACCGTTCGCGGCAGGCCGCCGGTCGGTTTGAAATTGCCTTGTGCTGGGAATTGACTCGCGGCGGCGTAAACCATTTTTCCGGTTGGGAGTTCGGCCAGCGACTGGTTGGTTCGTTTAAGACGATCAGCCAGTTCGGTCCGCCTGGCACTCAGTTCGGCGGTGATGATCCGGTCCCAAATTTCCTGTCGCTTCTGCCGGGCACGATCAAGCTGTGCAGCCGCAGACGGATCCCCTGCCCTGGCCCAGATGCCGTCGGTCAGATTAAGTCGACTCCAGCGGACGGGTGCTTCGATGGAATCGAGTGACGAAACCCCTTTTTGGGCCGCCACATTCTCTTCGGCCGCGTCCAGCACTTCCAATTCCGCCAGCGCAAAGATGTAGTCGTTCTGACGCTCGGCCAGTTTCACGGCGGTGACCCGGACATAGCGGGCCACGACGCCGGCAACGTCAATCGCCACAGGCGCTACGCCCGGATTGGGTTGATCGCTGGCGGTGCGATCAACCAGCACTTGCTGGCCGCCGGAAAACGCGGCGTCGTCGGACGCTTCCACGCGAAACCGCGGGGGAAATCCGAAGCCGGCGCCGATCCCGCCAAAGTCGTCATGGCAAGGGTGCAAAATCACACGGCGGATGGTCTGCGACTCCCCCAGATCGACTTGGACCCACTTCTGCTGGTCGGACGCCGACACGATTTGGCTGTGATAGCCAAAGGCTGGATGCTTGTCGTCAAGCTTGACCAGCGGCTGTAACTTGGCAATTTGCTCGTCGAGCGCCGCCAGTTCCTCACCGCCAGCGCGGCGGAGGCCGGCTTCCAGTTCCTGCTGGCTGGCGGTGATGCTCGCGACGCTCTGCTGTAACTCAAGACGCCGGCGTTCCACTCCGGGATCCAGATCATAGGGGCGTTCGGCGCGATCCACGGCCGCAAAGATGGCCTGTAAGTTGTAGTAATGCTGCTGCGTGAACGGATCGAACTTGTGGTTGTGGCAGCGCGCACATTGGATGGTGGCGCTGACGAACGTGTTGAGCGTATTGCTGACCATCTCGTCACGGTCGATATGACGCGCCACGCGGCCATCGATTTTGCTCTCCGGGACCTCGACGTGGCCGATAAAGTCCCAGGGGCCGGCGGCGACGAAACCGAGGCCCAAGATCCCGTCGGGCGAACCAGGAAATAGCACGTCGCCGGCAATCTGTTCCTCCGTGAAACGCGCGTAAGGCTTGTCATCATTGAACGATCGAATTACGTAATCACGATACGGCCACGCGTTGGGCCGCAGTTTATCTTTGTCATAGCCGCACGTATCGGCGTATTTCACAACGTCCAGCCAGTGCCGCGCCCAACGCTCGCCGTACTGGGGCGACGCCAGCAGGCGATCGACAAGATCCTCGTAGGCCATCGGCGAAGCGTCGTGGAGAAAACGTTCCACCTCGCTGGGAGTGGGTGGCAGGCCGATCAGGTCGAAGTACAGTCGCCGGGCCATCGTCCGCCGGTCTGCGGGAGGCGAAAACGCCAACTGGTTAGCTTTGAGCCGTGCCAAAACAAACGCGTCGACGGGAGTCCGCACCTGCTGCCAATCCGGCGGGTCGAGCGATGGCAGCGGAGGACGACGAAGGGGATGCAACGACCACCAGTCGGTATCGACGAGCGATTTGTCTTGCAGCCGCCGCGAGTCAGGCCATTTCGCACCAGCCTTAATCCAACTGCGTAGTGCTGCAACTTCAGCACGGGTCAGCGGCGCGCCATTCTTGGGCATCTCAGGTTCGTCGCCGACGACATACTCCAGCAAGAGGCTTGCATCCGCGTCGAGCAAGGGTCCGCTCTCGCCACCGGCCCGCAACCCGGCGACGCTCTCCAGGCTCAGCTCGCCCTTGCGGTCGTCGTCGTTATGACATGAAACACACCGCCGTTCGAAGATGGGCGCGATCCGTGTCTCAAAGTCCTGGTCGTCGCCGCTGGCTGGCCGCGGTTCCCAGAGGGATAGGAGGACCAGGCCCAGAAGCAGGCGAAGAACCTTCGATGTTGGTGGTAAGGGAAATTTCATGGGCGGGGCCGCGGGGATGCAGTCGCGAGGATCTTGGCACGCGTGTCTTCTACATTGTGACCGAAGCGGTCATGCGATCCAAGTCATCTGCGTCAATGACGCCCCGCACGCCATCCCGGAATCATCTCGACGCACGACCACAGCGGGCTGGGGAAAATGGCTTCTAAATGGCCGAGCGCGATTCGGCGACAATCCGGGACCGGCTCGGTTTTCGCCACCCATTGGATTCAACTGTGGAACAATGGCCAGTGGGCAAAAAAGGTGCCTGTCTCGCTGACGGGGTGTGCGCTGCCGAATCGCACTCGGTCATTTAGCGACGGCCACTGAAGGCTGTGACCAGCAACAAGTGAAGACGACACGCGCTGCGATGTCGAGCGACGAGGAAGCGGCAGCGAGCCTGCTATCGGTTTCGGAACCGCTGCAGGGCCTCGCGCGTCACACCGGACCCGTTTACCTGGATATCATAGAGACGTTTAGCCGCTGACAAATGTTGCAATCCACGTTCGGTTACCTGCGTGTTGCCAAGATCGATTGAGCGCAACGCCGTTAACTTGCCCAGGTGGGCCATGCCGGCGTCAGTGATCTTCGTACCGCGGAGAACGAGGGATTTCAGCTGGGTCATTTCGCCAAGATGCCGCAATCCTGCGTCGGTGATTTTGGACTCTGCAAGCCAAAGGTCGGTGAGTTCAGGAAATGACGCCACCCGCTCCAGGGTGCCGTCGGAAACGTGCGTTCGGTTCAAAGAGAGATACGTCAATTCCGGCAGAGCCCCAAGCGCCGCGAAACCGGCGTCGGTGAGGTTTGTGCCAGTCAAGGACAGGTTCGTGATGTCCTTCAATGACGCCAGCTGGAGAAGGCCTTTATCCGTGACGGCCGTATTGCTCAGGGTCAAGGAACGTAGACCGGCCATAGCATTGAGATGAATCAAGCCGTCATCGGTGACTCCTGTGCTGGACAAGTCGAGCGAATCCAGCATTGTCAATGGCGCAAGTCGCGCCACACCGTTGTCACCCACCGCAGCGCACTCTTTTAAGTTCAGCCGGCGCAGATGCTTCAGTCCTGACAGATGAGCCAAGCCTGCGTCTGTCATCGTTCCGCCCTGTAATCCCAAACTTTCAAGTTTCGAAAAGCCGGCAATGGCTTGCAGACCGTCGTCCGATACTCTACAGCCGTCCAACCGCAGCCACTTGAGGTTGTTCAACTTTTTCAGGTGTTCAAGACCAGCGGTGGTGACAGGATAGCCCACTCCGTAACCGATTGACAATATCTCCAAACGCTGCAAATTGGCGATATGCCGTAACCCCGCTTCGGTCCCCTTGCCTGACAGTTGCAGGCGTCTGAGGTTGGTGAGATCACTCAGGTGCGATTGACCAGGGTTGCCGATCTGACTGCCAAAGAGATCGAGGTCCTCCAGGTTTGTCAGTCCCGCCAAGTGCCGCACGCCGTCGTCGGTTACATGACGGCACATCGAAACCCGCAGCTTCTTCAACGATGTCAATTGCCCGACATGAGCCAAGGTTTCATCGGTCGTCTTCGACGAAGGCAAGTCTAAACGGATGATGTCTCCCTGCTTGTTTCGTTGCCGCGTCGCGCGCAACTCTCCCAATGCGGTCCACCAGTCTCCGTCATGCTTCTTAATCGCGGGTCCCAACGCGTCTTCCGGCGGGATGTCAAACGGGCTGGGCTTTTCGAGGAAACGTGCCGGCAGTTCATGATCATAACGATAGATCACGCGAATCGTGCGCGTGTCCAGATGCACAGCTTCGCCGAACTGAATGCGCTTCGCCAGCGCTTCGACGTCGTCCACCGACGACGTTCGATACGAAAGCCGATTGCCGGATGCAACCCAGCGATGCTTCTCGACGTCCTTCGGAAGCAAGCCCTTGATTTGCTCGAGCACAAACGCGACGTCTGCGTTGCGATAGACGCCGATGACTTCAATCATGACCTCGGATCCTTCGCCCGCCACATCATCCGCGCGCTGTTGCGCAGCTTGTGCCTGCGAAGCCCAGTGCAACGTGCCGGGATGAGATCCCAGGCTGGCCAGCATGCCGATCGAAAGTAGAAGAAGCACGCCAAAATGTACTCGAACAATCCGGTTCATGTGGGGCCTCCAAAACGGTTGAGCAACCTCGATGATAAAGTATCAACGTCCTCCGAGCACGTGTTATTCGACGACGCCAACAACGTGCAACCTTACGGCTCTGTTGCGGCTTGCGACTCTTCCTCGCCTCTGCTTGGAAGCAACATCAGACCGACAAGTCCGATGAGCCCCAGCAGTCCGGCAAGTCCAAACCACTTGGATTGCCCCTTGCCCATTGCGTAATTCATGGCTCCCCACACGAATAGCGGTAGACTGGCGATGACCATGATCGTTCCAGCCAAGTCGTGGAGTTGCAACGACCCGGGCAAGAAGAGTCCAGCCATCTGAAGCGTGAGACCGAGCCCAATCCCCAGGTTGACGTTCCTTATTATGCGTGGCGGCATCGAGTTCGTTGTGCGGCTTGCCGCCGTGACGAACAATCCGACGCCAACAACCGTCATGAGCAACCCGCTGCCTGCAAAGAAGTCGATGTATTTGTCGTTGTGAACATCGGGCGAGAACCGCCCAGGATTGCTGAGAGCCGCGAACACCAAGCCGGTGCAAACCAGCAGCAATCCGAGCAAGGCCCAGAAAAAACATTTCCCGTCATCGCGCGCCATCATGGAAATACGTAGCGTTGCTGAGTGTCATTGATCATCTTCTGCCTGAATCGTCCGCAGCGCCGTCAGGGCGACGACACGAACTCCCTCCAGTGTATCCGGATCCGCCAAGACATGCTCGATTTCCGGTAGCGCTTCGCGGGCAGCCGGGCCGAATCTCGCGAGGCTGCTGAGCACCTGCATCAGCACCATGTCGCGGATTTGCGTGTAGGTCCCCTTTTCGTCGGTCCTGAACAACTGAACCGCGGGGCCCTTGTTATCTTGATCAGGCTTCGTGGCGAGATAGATCTTGACCGGCTCGCCTGGATTTTTCAGCCTCTCGATCAGAGTCGGAATTGCAACCGCACCGGCGCTGCCCATTCTCGCAAGTGCCTGCCCCGCTTCGGCACGCGGTCCGGCCAACGATGTTTCGGACTTGAGAATCTCGTGCAGCGCGGGGACCGCCGTGGCGGCTTTCGGTCCAATGCTGGCCAGACAACGGATAACCAGGATCTTCTCGTAGGAATCAGGGCGTCGCAACATGGGCAACAACTTGGGAACGGCAAAGGCGGCGTCAGGCCCCATTTTCGCCAGTTCGTGTAGCACTTCGACTCGCTTTCCCGCATCATTGAAGTCCAGGTTGTCCAATGCGTCGATCTCGTTGAGGACGCGATCCTGACGCTCTGGCAGCGAGAGGTCATTAGGTCGTGCGACACCGGCCTGAGCGCGGATGCGGGCATCCGCTTCTTGGCTGAAGGACCATTCGGCCTGAGCGCGAGCGACTTTGGCGGCTTCCGCCTGGCGTTCGGCTTCTAGCTGAGCCTCTTCCGCAAGCACCCTTTGTACTTCGGCAGCGCGGTGCGCCATTTCGGCTTCGCGGCGCCCAAGCTCGGCGCGTCGTGCCTGTCGCATGGCGTCGACGGAGAACTTGGAAGCGACCAGCGTACCCACCGCCATGCTGGCAAACAGCAGGACAACCAGCGCTGCGACGACCGGGTTTCGCTGGCACCAACGGTAGTAGCGGCGGATCGGCCCAATCGGTCGCGCGACGACGGGTCGCCCTTCGAGAAAGCGGCCGAGATCGTCAGCGAGCCCATCCGCCGTGGCGTAGCGTTGCGAAGGCACTTTGCTGAGACACTTGAGACAGATTGTCTCCAGGTCTTTCGGCACGGAAGGGTTGAGGTCGCGTGGCGAGACGGGCTCTTTACGCATGACTTGCAATAACGTGTCGACAGGCGAATCAGCCACGAACGGGGCGCGACCCGTCAAACAGGCATAGAGAATCGCCCCCAGGGAATAGATGTCCGAAGCAATCCCAACCAGGTCCTGCTTGCCGGATGCCTGCTCGGGAGACATGTAGCTGGGCGTACCCAAGATCTGGCCGGACGCCGTCAACTCAGCGCGCGAATCTTCATCCACGGCTTGCAGGATCTTTGCCAAGCCGAAATCCGTGATGTGCGGCGCTCCGTCGTCGGTCAGCAAAATGTTCGCCGGCTTCAAGTCGCGATGGACCGTCCCGCTTTCGTGAGCGAAGTGCACTGCGTCGGCGGCAACTTGCACGATCCTCGCCGCCCGCCGCGCCGCGAGCGTCTCTTCGCGCAATTCCTCTGCCAAGCTGGGTCCATCGACAAAGTCCATCGTAAAGTAATGCCGTCCGTCGTGCTCGCCGATCTCATGGACTGGGACGATGTTGGGGTGCTTCAGGCGACCTGCCGCCTGCGCTTCGCGCTGAAAACGCTCGACATCGGCTGCGTCCGCCAGGCGTCCGGCCAAGATCATCTTCAGCGCGACGATTCGATTGAGCTTCTTCTGCCGAGCTTTGAAGACGACGCCCATCCCGCCTCGGGCGATCTCCTCTAGAATCTCGTATTCGCCGATGTATCGAACCACGTCCCCTTCCGAGAAATCGCTGCCTGCCGCATTTGAATCCAACGTCTGCTCGTAGGCCCGAATGGCCACATGCGACGGCTCGACATCGCCGAATTCCGTGGCGACCTGTTCCAGCAACTGTCGGTCCTCGAGAAACTGAGCCACCTCGGAGGCATACTTGGGATAATCTTTGGCGAGCGCGTCGCGATCGATCGTTTCGCCACGTTCCAACGACTCCAGACAAGCCACCAGCAACGATTGGAACTGGGGATCGTCGAGAAACTTCGAGTCATGGCGATTGGTCATCAGATTTCATCCCTTGAGTTACTCATCAGTTCCCGCAGCCGCGTCGTACCTCGGAAGATCAACGCCGCCACCGCTCCCTTGGTCCGCTGCATCCGCTCGCCGATGCGGTCCAAGGGGAGGCCGCGTAGATGGTGCAATTCGATCGCTTCGCGCTGCGCCGCCGGCAGACAGGCCAGCGCCTTGGCCAGACGCAGCTCCTCCTCAGCCCGCACCGCTTGCTGGCTAGGCGTGGACTGCTCATTGGCGAGCCAGTGATCCAGTCGCGACGCTGACTGCTCCATCGCGTGCTCGAAGGATTGTTCGCGTCCCACATCCCGTGCCTTCGTCCTGAATTTCCGGATTTCATCCAACAGGTTGTTCGCAAAGACACGGCGCAGCCACGGCAAACGCTCAGCCGCCTCCCGCTCCAGCCAGCCGGAATCCGCCTCCAGCAAGGTCAACTGCACGACCCCGGACACATCGACCTTCCCTGTCAGCTTGTCGTCCAATTGCAGACGGCCGAGCAACCCGAGATACGCGCGGTAGTTTTCGATTTCTGGCCCGTAATCGTGAGGCATTGTTTCTCCTCTATCGGATTGAGCGGGGTGCGGGACGTCAGATTACGGCAATTCTTGGCAGTTTCGCAAATCCGTTGCGAAGAGCCGAAATTCCTCGATACACCAGCCGGCGCGACGCTGGCATTCTGGCGGCAGCCCGCGGCCTGCGCGACGTGCTCGTTGCACACGACACGCGGCGCTTGCATAATCGAGCCAGATTGCAGGTTGCGTCAGCCAGGCGTGACCCTGGAACCGGACAGATTCACCGCGATCCCTACTAGAGAGTTTCGAAGTTGCGCTACGAACGTTTTCCACCGAAGCGAGTTGCAGAAAACGCGGAAGAAATGGTAACCCGACGCGTCATTTTTAAAGTTGCTTCAACCAGCCGCGCGGCGGCAGGCACTAGCCTGGGGTGCCAACCAGACATGCCTGCGACGTTCACAAAAGCACAACTTCAAAACCAGAGAGCCAGGCTCGCAGAGGCGGAGATTTAGGATGTTTACCAACGACGGTTTGGGGGGACGGATGACAATAAGCGGAGTACGCGCGGCGGGACCGCACTGGCGATCGTCCGTTGTTTCGCGACAGCAGGCCTGGTGGTTGCCGATGCGACGGTTGCTCGCGGCAGCGTTGCTGATCACGGGTCTGGCATGCCATGAGGCGCATGCAGCGACGATCGACACGGTCGCAGGGACCGGGCAATCGCAAGACAACGGCGACGCCGGTCCGGCCGACAAGATCAATGTCGGGCAACCCTTTGGTGTTGAAGTCGGGCCGCGGGGTGCCCTTTACATCACCGAAGTCTCGAATCACCGTGTGCTGCGTCTGGATCTGGCGGCCGGCACAATCACGACCGTGGCCGGTTGCGGCCAGCAAGGATATGCCGGTGACGGCGGGTTAGCGGTGGACGCGAAGCTCAATGAACCATACGAGGTGCGCTTCGACAAAGCCGGCAACATGTACTTCGTCGAAATGAAGAATCACCTGATCCGTCGCGTCGACGCCAAAACCAAAATCATTTCGACCATCGCCGGAACCGGGCAGGCAGGATACGGCGGTGACGGCGGACCGGCGACGAAAGCTCAGTTCAATAATCCCCACAGCATCGCCCTGGATCACCAGGGCGGCCTGTTGGTGGCCGACATCGGTAACCATCGGATTCGCCGCATCGATCTGGCCAGCGGCATGGTGGAGACCATCGCGGGCAACGGTCGCCGCATGCTGCCAACCGAAGGCCAACTCGCCCGTGGCAACCCGGTCCTGGGACCGCGGGCACTGTGTGTCGCCGGCACGACGCTGTGGGTGGCGCTGCGGGAAGGCCACAGCGTTTGGAAATTGGATTTGACCGCCTTGCGATGGCAGCACGTCGCCGGTTCGGGAAAAAAAGGCTACTCCGGGGATGGAGGCGCGGCGCCGGAGGCGACGTTCAATGGCCCCAAAGGCATTGCGGTCGGGCCGGACGGGAACGTGTTTGTCGTCGACACAGAAAATCAAGCCATTCGTAAGCTCGACCTGAAATCCGGTCGGATCACGACCGTCGCGGGTGCGGGCCCGGAGCATCGCGGGCCGCGCGGAGATGGCGGTTTGGCAACGCAGGCCGAACTCGATCGCCCTCACGGCATCGGTCTGGCACCCGACGGCACCATCTATATTGGTGACACCAACAACCACCGCGTTCGCAGGGTCCGCTGAGGCACGCCTGTTGAAAACTTTGGCATTTTGCCCATCGCTGCCGTCCGGCAGCGTGTGGAGCATGGCGATCTACCGTCCGGCAGAAGCACTCAGGAAGTTGTCGGACCGATTCCCAACCTGCGCGGCTGACGGCACCCTCCCGATTGGGGCCGCTTCCTTGGGACTCTGTAACGATTGTAACGGCTCGTCGTCTCGTGACACTTTTAGGTGTTATCGGGAACGTCCGGCGTGACGCGGTTTTCCGCAACGCGTTGTGCCGATTTTGTCGATGGCTCTGAACGTATGGGAGAATCCGCATGTAGCCGATCTTCTGCGAAATCCAGCGAGACAAGCTGGGTCAAGAGTCGCCACAGCGACATGGGAATATCATGCTCAGAACCTACCTGGCTCGATCTTGCTTCATGCTTGGCTGCCTTCTGCTGGGCGGTTGTGCGGAGTTTCATGGTTGGGCCCATAATCAATTCAAGGTCGGGCCGAATTATGCCAAACCCGCGGCTCCCATTGCCGAACATTGGATCGATGTGAACGATCCCCGTGTCATCAGTGATGCGCATTACGTGGACGATAGCGCATGGTGGAACGCCTTTGGGGATCCAGCGCTCGATGACCTCATGCGACGCTCGTTCAATGACAACCTCACCTTACGTGCTGCGAGCATGCGCGTCTTGCAAGCGCAGGCGCAACGTGCCGTTGCGGCTGGCCTGCTAATGCCACAATCGCAACAGGCAGTCGGCCAATACCAACGAGTTCAGCTCAGCAACGCCGGCAATGCAATCGGCATCCCGGTCTTACCCTTCAGGAACTTTGACAATTGGACAACAGGCTTTACCGCCAGTTGGGAGCTCGACGTCTGGGGCCGCATTCGCCGCAACCTCGAGAGTGCCGATGCGAGGCTCGATGCGTCGGTCGAGGACTACGACGATGTGCTTGTCTGCCTCCTGGCGGAAACCGCGGCCGCCTACACGGAAATGCGGGCCTTCGAGCAGCGTCTGGTGTATGCCCGTGAAAACGTTCGCAATCAAGAGGGCAGCTACGGCATCGCCAAGTCTCGCTTCGAAAACGGTGCCGTTAGCGAACTGGATGTGACGCAGGCAGATTCGAACCTGGCGCAAACCGAGGCCCTGATTCCCTTGTTTGAGAAGGGATTGCGCCTGGCAAACAACCGTCTCTGTGTGCTGCTGGGCGTACCACCGCATGACCTGCGGCAGGAACTCGGAGCCGGCCACATTCCGAAGTCCCCTTCGGACGTGGTTGTCGGTATCCCGGCGGACCTGTTGCGTCGGCGCCCCGATGTGCGGCGAGCCGAACGGCAGGTCGCCGCGCAGAGTGCGCAAATTGGCGTGGCGACCGCTGAACTGTTCCCCACGTTTGCCATCAACGGGACGATGAACTGGCAGGCACAGGATTTCTCTGATCTATTGAGTTCGGCCGCATTCGGTGGAACGGTTGGCCCTTCGTTCAACTGGAACATCTTGAACTATGGCCGCATTCGAAATAATGTTCTCGCCCAGGACGCGCGGTTCCAGGAACTCGCGGTCCTCTATCAGCACACCGTGCTCAGCGCCAACGCCGAGACCGAAGACGCCATCGTCTCCTTTCTGCAGTCGCAGAATCAGGTAAAAGTACTCGCCCGTGGTGTCGCCTCCACAAAGCGTTCCGTCGAGCTTGCCTTGGCTCAATACCGCGAAGGTGACGTCGACTTCAATCGAGTCTTCAATCTCCAAAGCACGCTGGTGACACAACAGGATGAACTGGTCGCCGCCGAGGCGGATGTCGCCATCAGCCTGATCAAGGTCTATAAATCCCTGGGCGGGGGTTGGCAGATTCGCCTGCAGCCGTATGACGAATTCCCCGTCGAGGCGGAACCGATTGATGCCGCCATGCCACCCATGGTTGACGCGACCGACGGGGCGGGCGAGTTGGTGGCGCCGGAAATGCCGTAAAGACTTCACTTCGAACCACTGCAAAAAGCCGAGTCCGCCATGAAATTCAAGCAACGTTCGATCACCCCCCTCGTCGCGCTGATCGCAACGATGATGTTCACCTGCGCGGGGGCATCCGTGGGATGGGCTGGCGGTCCGCATTCGTCCCTGCTGGGCCTCAAGAACTACTGGCCCGACTGCGTTGGAAAGCGCTGCTGCGACGATTACGTGCGCAAACCGAAACCGTGTGCGACCGGCGTCACCTGCTTCGAGTGCCCGGATTACTGTCCCAAGCCCGCACCGTGTGCCTATCCGCTGAAGGCGTTTTGTTGCGACGACTATTGTCCCAAACGCCTGCCGCCGGTCTGTTGCCCGAGCGACAAGAACTGGCAATGCGTCCCCAGCCGATTACCGCCGGTGAAATACAAATAAGCCCGCGGGCAAGAGCGCGTTGGTCAAGCGATTGACCAAGGCACTAGAGATCCAAATCGTCGAGGGCGTCGATCAGATCGTCCAGATCGTCCTTTGGTTCGGCCGGTTGATCGGACTGCCGCTTGCGAATTCCGACGCTCATGCCGACCGTCTCACGGCCAGCGATCATCAACTGCTCGTCGCGTTCAAGGGCCGCGATTTCCACGGCAGACTTCCCATCCTCCGGGGCTCCAAAGAGCCGTGACAGGTCGATCTTCAAGCCGCCCACGGTGACCGGCGACCCGGCAATGGCGGGCGTCTTATGCTGCGGAAATATAATGGCGTTTTCCGGACAGACACGACTGCAGGCGGGACACCCTTTGCGGCAGTTGTCCGGCTGCTCGACCAAAATGGTCTCAGCGCCATCCACCCCGTAGACGCCGAAGAGGCAGAAATCGATGCACTCCATGCAGTTCGTGCAACGGCTGAAGTCAATCACCGGATACCAGCGGCGGGTACCGTCCTCCTCAATTCTCACGACATCGGCCACAAAGGCGTCGCCGACCGGTCGAGCCGGAGTCGGCCCCTCCGCAGCCCCATTGCCGGGATCGGATTTTCCGGGATTGGGGTCACCGGCCGCGGGCTGGCCGTCTGCGAGCGTCCCATTCGCGGGCACCTCTGCCGCAGCGGATGACGGGGACGCCGAAACGATCGGCAAGCTGCCGCCGCCGAGTGCCGTGTCATTGGTCGGCTGTTGGAATCGCTGCATCGCGGCTGGCGAAGGGTCGCCTTGAATCCAATCGCCCAACTGCACCAGCTTCTGCTGGTTCTCCTCGGCAATCCGTTTGATTTCGTCGACGTATGGCTGCGCCTTGTTGTGCACCCGTAAATCGACGCAGTAAATACGGCGTTTGGGAACCGGACGGTGATCAATCACGCGGGGCTTGCCGTCGTCCAACTCTTCTTCTTCATCTTCGTCCTCATCGTCGTCCGCCATGCGAATCAGGGTCTGCCCCTCGGCGCCCCGAATTCCATTGCGATCCAGGACCCACCGCGCAGCTCGCTCGTACAGCCAGGACAGGACGATCACGTTGCCCTTGATGCCATCGAGTGCCAACATCCCGGTGCCGTCAGCCTTGAGGTCGTACAGGTGCGGAATCACGGTGACGTCGATTCCCGACTCCATCAAGAGGGCCGCGATGATATCTTCTTCCAGTCCGCGCTTGGCCGGATTCTGGCTTTGTCCCTGCGAGACGACAACTGCGATGCGATTGGCCATGATGGGTTATTCGTTCAATTGTCCTTTGATGGTCCGCTGGGTAACTTCCCAGACCGCGGCGAGGTGTTCGAGGTACTGCTCAGGCGACATCAAATCGTCGGTCTCTGTTTCCAGTTCGAACAGCCAGCCATCGCCATACTTATCGACATTAATCGTTGAGGGGTCGGTTAGCAACGCGTCGTTAAATCGCGCCAAGCGTCCGGAGGTCGGCGCGTACAGGGCACTCTCAGCCTTCTTACTTTCAATCGCGCCCATTTCCTGCCGATGCTGCAAGCGATCGCCCGCTTCGACCGTCCACTCCAGAAAATAGACATCTTGCAACAAGCGGACAGCATAGGCCGTAAATCCGAACCGGTGGGTCGCCCCCCCGTTTGTGATGCTCGCATCCGCTGCCGGGGCGGCGTCAACGCCGCCATTGGCTGCAACCGCCCGATCCGTTTCGATCGCCCACATGTGGTTGGTGACATACTTGCGATCCGTTGGAAACAGGGCTTCGAACTCGCCCATCATAAAAACCAACGGTTCACTCATGTATAACGCACCCCCCGGTACTCCGGCTCGAAGAACGCTGGCAACAGACCGTCCGCATGCAACAGGCCTTTCCGCGTCAGCGTGACACGGTCGTCGGTCAGCGTCAGCATGCCATCATCCGCATGTGCCTGCCAAGCATCGTGCCATTGCTCGAAAATTTCGACGCCGAACTTTTTCCGAAAGTAAGCCCCTTCCAAATACCCGCGCTTCAGTTGAAGAATCAATTCCCGAACCAGCGATTGATGCTTGGTCGGCACCAGGGCCCGGCCAAGCGGCAGCTTATTCTCATCCAGAAGCGACCCGATGTAGTCCTTCCATTCGGGCAGATTTTGATAATGGACCCCCGACGCGTGTCCGAAACTGGCAATGCCGGTCGCCAGCAGGTCCGATCCCATCCAAAGGTTATCACGGTAACTGAAGTTCACCTTGTCCGGATCTTTGACCATGGTATACGCGCTGGAAACGTGATAGCCGGCGGCGGCCATTTCGTCGAAGGCATAATTAACCCAGTCTCGTTTCGTCGGCCAATCGGCGACCGGGGTCTCGATCTTGTTGCCTAGAATGTCCTTCGAATACACCGTATTGAACGGCAGTTCCATCTGGTAAATCGTGACGCTATCAGGGGCAAGCTCCAAGGTTCGCCGAATGTTGTCTTTCCAATTCTCCCAGGTTTCGCCGACCATCCCTGAAATCAGGTCGATATTCACATTGGGAAAATCGGCGGCCTGGATCCATTCCCAACTGCGATAAACCTCCGGAGACAGATGAGCGCGGCCGTTCTCCTGCAGCACTTCGTCGCTGAAATTCTCCACCCCCAGACTCAGTCGAGTGATGCCTAGCTCGCGAATCGTGTGGATCTTGGACTCGGAAAGCGTGCCCGGCTCGCATTCAAACGTCACCTCTTCCGCTTGATCCCAATTGATGCTCGCCCGCAACCGATCGACCAGCGACGTCAATTGCTTGGGACTCAAGAACGACGGCGTCCCACCGCCAAAATAGACAAAACGAAACGGGCGGTCGCCCATGACCGGCAACTGACTGACCAGTTCAATTTCCCGCGACAAGGCCGACACGTAGATCTCAATGTCGGACGCCTTGTTGTCGGTGAAGACTTTGAAGTAGCAAAACTTGCACCGTTTACGGCAAAACGGAATGTGCAGATAGAGCCCCAAAGGGACATCGGCCGGCGGCGCCTGCAGGGCCGCTTCGATCGCCCCGACATGCTCGGGAGACCATTGCGAAAACGGCGGATAATTCGAGATGAAGTAACTGCCAACTTCGGTCTTGGTGGAATCAGTAGCCACGCGAACAACTCATCGGTTCAGGTTTTGTGCTTTTCGCTGAAACAATAGACGACGCCATCGTCACTGGCAATCACCAGGCATCCGTCGGAGACCGCAGGTGAACCCGTGAAGCCGCCCCCCGCTTCGTACTCCCAAATCTTGCTGCCATCCTGGGCATCAAGCCCATACACACGCCCGTCGGCCGAGCCGACAAACACCCGCTGGCCGACAATGACCGGCGAGGAATCAATCCGCTGCTTGGCCGCGAATTCCCAGAGCTGTTCACCCGAATTCGGGTTCAACCCAAAGACCCGCTTGCTGCGAGCGCCGACGGTCACCAGATCCTTCGTCGCTGCCGCTGAACTGCGATACGGCTGGGTGCCGACTTTGGACTGAAAGGTCCAATCCACTTTCGCTGTCCGCCAGTTGATACCAAAAAAGTCGCCATTCTCGGTCCCGAAGAAAACACGATCACCCACGACCGCTGGTGTCACACCGGTCGGGGCGCCAATTTCAACCTGGGCCACGGTCTTACCGTTCGTCAGGTCAACAATGTGCAGCTTGCCATCACATCCAGCCAGAAACACACGATCCTCGACCACGGTCGGCGTACATCGAATCTGGTCTTCGATCTGATGCTTCCAGACCAACGTGCCCGTCTTGCCGTCCAGGCAATACAGAGTCGCGTCTTGCGATCCGACCAGGACGTTACCTTGGTAGAAATTGGCGCTCGCGTCGATCTCCGCGTTGGTGTCGTAGCCCCACTTCAGCGCCCCCGACTTCGCATCAAGGCAGTAAAAACGACCATCGTAATCGCCGATGTACACCATCCCGTCACGCACGGCGGGAGCGGCGATGAAGCCGCTGTCAACTTTGTATTCCCATTGCTTTTCGCCCGTTGCAAGCGAAATGGCAAAGACCGCACCGTCCAGATCGCCAATAAAGACAACGCCGTCAACAATCGCGGCCGTGCCTTCGAATGCGCCCTTGGGAACACTGAACTTCCAACGCAGTTCGAGCGAATCAGGGAGGCTGCCTCGGGCGACGCCAGTCGACTGCGCATCGCCACGGTACAGTGCCCAGTCATGACGGGCATCGGCGGCCACGCCGCGTGAGCCCCATGCAAACAACGCACACGAAGCAATTCCAGTAATCACGAAGGCCCGAGTCGCCGGTCGCAAAGTCAGAATCCAACGCAAGTTCATGGCATGCATCGCGATTTCTCCGCGGGGTGTAGGGGGCGTGTCGATCGTGCCGGGACGGCCATAGGTGGGCATCCAAGCCAGCTATTGTATCAGAATGCTCGTGTCAGAATGCGGACTGGTACAATTGCAAGAGTGACAGCTGGTCAAC
>JAUIHJ010000776.1 GCA_030432015.1 bacterium | reverse complement strand
ACCGCGACGACCTGTGGAGCAAGGTCTAGCTCGAAGAGGATGGGCTCCTGATCCGACCCGTTATCGATACTGTCCTCGGTGAGGTCACCAAAGGCACATCCAATCGTCGTCTGGCCGTTGACCGTGTAAGTGCAGCCACTGTTCGTGTTGCGCAGCGCCAACAGCGGATGATTACCAAAGACGTCGATGCGGTACAAATCATCAGGCAGCGACTCGGCGAAACGAACAATGATCTCGTTTTCTTGGGGTGCTTCCCCGGGACCGATGTAGCCCGGATTGATGACCACATCGTTGGCGCCGTCCAACATGATCGGCGGAAAATTGGAAGGCAACACGGCCGCCACATTCGTGTCGGGGTTGCCGCTGGTGATCGTCGCCACAATCAGGGCGCTCGATTCCACGTTCGAGTTCAACGCGTTGACCAGGTCCAACGCCGTCGACTGATTCGTCGGATTCGTGTTCAGCCGTACCGAAATCTGGTTGCCGCTAACGGTGACCGTCGGAGGGCCGGCGGCCCCTTGATTCGTCTTGGTCAGGTTGATCGTGATTCCGTTCTGATCCGTCCCCAGTCGGACCGCGGAAAAGTCGATCATCACCGCACCGTTGGTCGCCACATCCGACGTAACCGAGGCCGCCGCAAAGTCACCGTCGAGGTTACTACGCGTAATCTGGATCTGGCCTGGATTATCGCGCAAGTCGTCCGCCGAAAACCGCTGATTCTCGTCGAACTTGAACACCAGTTCTTGCGGCGCAGCATTGAGAATGTCGGTTCCGTCAAACCGCAACAAAGAATCATTGTTGGGCTGGATCCCAATCAACTGCGGTCCGACCGCCAATAGTTCGCGACGCTCCAAGGTCTCCAGGAGCAACTTGCGCTGTTGGTCCCTGTCCGGTAATGACTTGCGACGTTTTCTGCGGGCGGCAAATGACGATGAATGACGTCGGTTGGACATGAACCAAGCCTCAGAAATGTGAAGGGTGCCTGCATGAAAGATCATGGAACCCGTCCGGCACCGCTGCCCTACAAAGGGCACGGCCAGACGTGGAAAAGTGGGTTCCAAATCCGTGTTCAGGACAGCTCAAAAATTACGTAAACTCATAAATCTTCGGGGATTCTAGCGATTATAGTTGGTTAGGAAGGTGTTGCAACAAAACTGCTATCCACACCTTCTAAATTGCCTAGTTTCACATCGAATCCCAAGACTTCCAATACGACAGGTACAATCTGAACTCCGTCTTTTCTCAGCTGACACGGCCATGCCCGCCTGGATCCCTCCATCAGGGGTGATGCGCGTTATCCCGACAACGTCTCTGATAAGGCGCATGACAGCCCTCACTACTGACGCGTCTTGCCGAACATCAGTTCCCAATTCTTCGCGAAGTGCCACCAGTTGACTTGCTAATTCACGGTACGCCCAAAACTCACCCCTCATAGGGGGTCAAATGGCCAATCATCTCGCCGCGCGCGGCAACTTCGCAACTGTGTCGATCTCAGCGCGCCCTATTCGGCTAACACTTCACCGATGCTGCGATCGAGGATCGCGAGCATCTCGTCGATTTGCTCGGCGGTCACGACCAGGGGCGGCCCGAGCGCCAGCCAATGGGGGTCAAAGCGCGTCAGCAACCCATTCTCGAGTGCGCGTCGACCGATCCGCAGTCCGATGGGAGGATCGAAGCGGCGTTTCGAAGCCGGGTCCGCCACAAACTCGATTCCCTGCATCAGGCCCTTCCCGCGGACATCGCCGATTACGCCGTGCTTGCCAAGGGACTCCAGTCCCGCCCGAAGTCGTTCCCCCATCGCACGTGAATTGGCACACAAGTCGCGTTCCATGATCTCGTCCAGAACGGCCATCCCCGCGGCTGATGAAACGGGATTCCCCTCGAACGTATGCCCTTCGACAAATCCGGGATTGACCGCCGGGTCCCCCCAAAAGGCGTCCGCGACGGTCTGTCGGCATAACACGGCCGACAGCGGTGCATACCCGCCACTGAGCCCTTTCCCCAAGCACAACACGTCCGGCAGGACATCGAATGTTTCGGACGCGAACATCTCACCGGTGCGTCCGACGCCGGTAATGATCTCATCAAAGATCAGCAGCACGTTGTGCCGATCGCAAATCTCGCGGAGTGCCGGCAGGTATTCGGGCGGCGGATCAATAATTCCACCTGTGTGCCCGATCGGCTCGACCATCACGGCAGCGACCGTGGTAGGATCTTCCATCTCAATCACGTCGTTGATCAAGCTCGCACACGTCAATTCACAACTGGGGTATTCCTTTCCGAAGGGACAGCGATAGCAGGTTGGGGGAAAGACGTGCACGAAGCCGGGGGCCAGGGGTTCGTTGACGGCCCGTCGTGACGCCAGCCCTCCGGCCGACAATGATCCCATCGTCGAACCATGCCAGGACTGGTATCGCGAGATGATCTTGAACTTGGTCGAGTTGCCCGTAATCCGGTGATATTGGCGGGCCATTTTGATGGCCGCCTCGGTCGCCTCCGACCCGCCGGAGAGCAGTTTGACGGCCCCCAGATCGCCCGGCGCGAGCTGGGCCAGCCGGTTGGCCAGCTTGACCGCTTCGGGATTCGAACCGTGCATCACCGGCGAGAACGCCATGGTCTCCAGTTGGTGGCGAACCGCCTCCAGCACACGACGATTGTTGTGCCCGACGCTGACCACGTAGATTCCAGACAGCCCGTCGAGGTACTGTTTTCCGGCGACGTCCCAATAGTGCACGCCATCGGATCGCGACATGATCAGCGGATCCTGGACGAATTCAGACATCTGGGCGCGGACAAAGATCTTGCGGAGAAATTGCTCTTCGGTCGTCTGAGCGTCCGTCAGTCGATCGAGTGCCGTGGTCGCTTCTGGATTTGACATTCTGTCCCCAACCTTCCGTTTCGTGGAGTCCTCATCTCGCTCCGCGAAATGAACCTAACGCACATGAACCTAACACATGGGGCGGGACGGATGTCGCGGGTTGTGCTGGATTCGACCACTCGCGGTCCTGGTTCATCTCGGCGGGGCGAGGTGAAGCGATGACGAGCACAACAGCGAACTCATAACAACCGCCCGTCTGGCTCCCCTAGAGTTCCAAGTATTCTTCCAGCGCTTCACGCATCACGCCGGCATCGGGTTCGATGCCGGTCCAGATCTTGAAACTGATCACGCCTTGATTGACCAGCATGCCGAGCCCATCCAGGGTGGTGCAACCACGTCGGCCTGCCTCACTCAGAAAGACGGTCTGCGGCGGGTTGAAAATGACGTCGGCGACGACCATTGCGTTGGTCAGCGTGGAATAATCGACCGGCACCCGCGCCGTCGCGTCCCCCAAACCGATTGACGTGGCATTGATGACGATCTCGGTCCCTTCTTCCACGGCATAGTCGCCCTCCCAAGCTGCAAACCTGGCTTTGACTTTCACGCGTTCATTCAACAAATCGACGAGTTCTTGCCCTCGTTCAGCGGTCCGATTAACGACCGTGATCTCGGCCACGCCGGACAGCCCCAGTTCCACCGCGATGGCCCGCGCGGCGCCACCGGCGCCCAGGATGACCACGCGTTTTTCAGCCGGGTCGGTCACACCACGTAATGACTCGACAAACCCCTTGCCGTCGGTGTTCTCGCCCTGAAACGTGTCGCCTACACGATGGATACAATTGACGGCGCCCATCAATTCGGCCGCCTCGCTCAGCCCGTCGAGGTGCTTGAT
>JAUIHJ010000775.1 GCA_030432015.1 bacterium | reverse complement strand
CCTGTTGGCCGGATGCGGTCGTCGACCACGCCAGCACGACGGCGAAAAGACCGCAACCGATGGTCTGGTAAGGGTGTCGCGGCAATTTCTTCATGACAGCATCCTCAAAAAAACGGTCTCAGGATGGATCTTGATCCAAACACTTCCCAGTCAGCGTTTGATATCGGGCATCTCCCAATCCGGACTTTCGACATAATCCGAATAATCCGAATAATCGGCAGTGCCGCCGCTAACCACCTAGATTAACAGCCTGTCTGACGTTGCGTGTCTGACGTTGCGTGACTGACGTTGCGTGGGCTCAAGTCGCGCGGTCCCTGGATGCCCCTGGCGTAACGCCTGAGAAACAGGATGTGGCGCCGGTTTGCCAAGCGGTTCATCGCTGCGTGCTCGCAAATTTCAGCCGCGTAAGCCAGCCGCCTGAATCAGCCCCGTGGCGGCGGCTGGCATTCGGCTCGGCGGTGAGTCCGACGAAATCACGGCAGCGGCGTCGAATATTTCGGCGCCGCGTGTCGCGACAAGCAACAACCAAAGTCAGACTGCGGTGTCTGCGGCGAGTTTCCCGATTACGACAGATCTCCCTATTGAGGCGACTTTGCAAGTGAAAACGAAAGATCTGGTCGCACGCATGGCAGTGGTTCGATGAGGTATAGCGAAGATAAGACCTATTCCGGCACGCGGCACGGCAACGTTGATCCCGCAGTTGCTGAAATCACAATTCAATCGCGGAGAACCGTCATGAAACTGCATCACTTGGTGCCAATCTTCATTCTCACATTAACCTTGGTGCCTGCCTACGCATCCGCTGGTCACATCCAAAAGGGTGTTGTTCAAAAATCCTCGCCATGCGGGTGTGGCGCCGTGCAAAAGCACTCGCAGAAATCATTCGGTTCGAGTTGTGGTTGCGGCAGCGTCCAGAAATCGAGTTGTGGATGCGGCAGCGTCCAAAAGTCCAGTTGCGGATGTGGGAGTGTCCAAAAGGGGAAGGGGCACGTGATTGCACAGAAGAGCATTGGCGTTTATCAAAAGTCACACGGGATCGCGCAGAAGTCGCATGGCGTCATTCAGAAGTCACACGGGATCGCGCAGAAGTCGCATGGCGTCATTCAGAAATCGCACGGCATTGCGCAGAAGTCGCACGGCAGCATTCAGAAGGGTGGCTTCCATTCCAAGAGTGGGTGCTCGAAAGGCGGATGCTCGACATGCTGCATCGCGGTGATTCCGGCCGTTCTCAATGGCGTTCACCATCTAACCAGCACCGTCGGGCACGTTGCGTCGAGGCTGTTTGCTTGCGATTCGTGCGGAGCCCCTGTCAAGTCGAAGTCTGGCTGTTCGTCCAAGGGCTGTGGCTGCAGCGGTTCAAGCAAGGTTGGCCTCCCGGACGTCCCCTCGAATCCGTTCGAGGATGACGATTTGCAGCCGCCGCCGCTGCCGACCACCGAAGCGCGTCGCCAGGTCGAGCGTCGTCCAATTCATCAGCAGGTTACTCGTCGTCCGATTCACCAGCAGGTTACGCGAGCCAAAGTCGTGGCACCCGCACCAGTGGTCCAAGCCGAACCCCGGCCTTTGGTCGTCGCGGTCGCGGCTCCCTTGGAGCAAGCGGCTCCCGTGCAGCAAGCGCGAAATCTGGCGCGTTCCAAACCCCGCGTGAGTTCCGATGTGCGAACCGTTTCGGCAGATCGAGCGGAAGCGAAGATTCCACACAATCCGCTCCGCGCCAAGTAGGCCCGGGACACGACGTCGGTCACCAGACGGCGGTCCCCGCAGCCGCCGTCGACCGACGTCCGATGCTTGGAAAACACGAATGATGCCAGTGGCAGGTCGAATCCTTGGTTCGGCCTGCCACTTTCATTTCGAATCGTTCGAATCCGCGTCGTCGTCGCGACGCTTACTGGGGCGCGGCCGTCGAGTGATTGGTGATCGACACCTCTGGGCCTCACCCTCCCGCGACCACAAAGTCTAAAGCATGAGGTTCAGCGGTCGGGGTTTAGAATTTCGCCAGCGTGAACGCATCGGCCCAGAGGATTCGCTGCGGTGCGGACCGATCATACAGGATCCGCACCGGCTGGCCTTCCTGATGTCGCTGCCGAGCCGCCTCGGCAACCTTTCCATAGATGTTGCAAGTGCTCGTTCGCCGGCCCAACTGGTCCGAAAAACGAACCTTGAGCTTGTATTGGCGTTGGTTGTTAATTGTCGTGTCGGTCCGTTGAACCGCCTCGATGTGCCCTTCCGCCACGCTGCCGTGCCGTAACAGGCGGGAGTTCTGGTATCGATAGCGGATCGCAAAATATGCCATCACGCCTCCGACCAATGGCAACAGGGTTCCGAAGATCGATACCACGACGCGATCTTCGGTCATCGGGCCCTCCAACACGAAAATCGCCACAGCCGCCATGACAACTCCGGCGGTCAGAAAGAGACATCCCAAGATGGACGCCACCAAACTTCCTCCGCCAAGGCGCTGTCGGCGGATATTCAGCGGAACGTCACGCGGCGTCGGCGCCGTCAAGAAGCGTTCCAACTCGGCAGGTGTAACCCGACTCCGCTCGATGGCTGCGGCCAGCAGGCTCGGCATGACACCAGCATCCCCCAGCGATCCGTCCGATGATGGGACGCCCGAACTGGCGGTCGAGGTCGCATCCGCCAAGTCGTATGAGGCGGTCATGAAATGCGAAAACGTCTCCATCGCCTCGTCGATAAATCCCTCCAAGTGCGATGGATCGAATCGCTTTCGCGGACGAAACAACAGTAACCGCTTGCCATCCGCTTTGACTTGCCAGCCGGGATTACGAGTAAAGTGTTCGAGCAATTCGCGGCCAAATAGTTGTCGAACCATCTGGGGATTTACCCCGGTCAAGTGATATTGCTTGGAGAACTCGGGGTAGTCGTCAAAATCAATGTCATTGTCGCCCAGCAGGCTCGTCATGAGCGTCAGCAACACGCCTTCAGGCTGGAGTTCGAGTCGCGGGAATTGCAACTGATCGGCCGTGAAATAGGCAATTGTCTGGTTGGTCACCTTGGTGTCGGAATTCGAACCACTGGAATGTCGATATTGCATGTCTGCGACTACAATCCGCGCCGAATCGACTTCGCGATGAACGGTATTGCTCACACGGATGCCCCCTCGATCACCAAACAGCGTGCCAAGTTCATCTCGGAGCTCCTCGCTCGCGTCAGCGGAATATTGCATACCGAGATCCTCGGCCACCCCACGCGTTGCCTGACGCCGACGTATCTGCTTCCGGCCACGAAGGTACGCGCGAAATCCACTGAATCCGGCACCTCCCAAGGCGAAGGCCCAACGCAGGTGCGGCACCTTGGCATTCCAATCGAGGAAACTTGCGACAAAGCCGTACAGTATTGGCAGGAATATGGCGCCGAAGATGGCTCCAAAAATCAAACCGCCAACGGTCATCGCAATCAGCGTGAATCGATCCGCATTCTGTTCGCTCCAGGCCTCAGGTCGTTCTCGCACCACCACACCTTCCGTTTGCTATCAAGGGTCTTCTACGTCTGCCGGAAATTCGACAAGTTCCTCAGCGGAAGCATCTAGCGTACAAACCCAACCGGTTCGACGCGAATAAGCACATCCTACGCCGGCAAACTTGTAGTCGGGATCCAATAACATTTTGCGATGGCCGCGATCCTGAATTCCCGGGTCGAGCAACCACCAACAGACCAGACCTCGCGCGGCAACAGCTCGCGACCAACTGCCCCAA
>JAUIHJ010000774.1 GCA_030432015.1 bacterium | reverse complement strand
GAAGGAAGAGCGAAAGGGCGAAGTCAAGCACCTGCAGAAGATCACGCAGATGCACGACGAAGAGGGGCACAGCGTTCAGATCCGGGTCGATATTGATAAGTCCGAAATCAGCGACCCGCGTCCCGGCACGACGGTGACCGGCAAGGTCTTGTGCGGCCGCCGCGCGATTGGCTACACGTGGTTTCACGAAGCGGTTGAATGGGCGCAAGCCAACATCCTGTTCTAGCGGAATCCCCGGAAGCCAGTGCCAGTTGGGGAATCACCACAGAATTACCAGGTTACACAATTTCTTTTTTTGCCAATTTTAGGAAGCATGGTCATGAAGTCCCAGAGAACGATTGCTGTCGCAGGAGTGCTGTTGTTAGCGCTGTCGATCACGCCGTTGTCCGCGCAGGAGTTTGGGAAGGATTCGGCCCGCAGTGGCGAGTTTGCCAGGATCCGCCACGCGGTCGTCTCGTTAAAGGATTTTGTGCAGGTCCCAGCCATGCAAGCTGGGGTCTTGAAGAAGCTCGAGTTGATCAATGAGGAAGGTGAAACGGTCACCGTCAAGGAAGGTGTGGTTGTCAGGAAGGATTCGTTGCTCGGGAAATTGGATGACCGCGACGCGGCGGCCCGCCAGCGTGCCGCTCAGCTTGATTACGAAGTGGCCAAGGGGGAAGGCGAGAAGGCCGTATTGGCCATTGCGGCCGCCGACAAGACGGTCGAAGTGGCCTTGGTCGAAGTCGAGGAGACGGCGAATGTTAATGCAGCGGCTCCCGGGGCCATTCCCAAGACGCAGCAACGCCGCCAGGAATTGACCAGGGATCGTTCCGCCATTGAGGCCGAAGTCGCCCGGCACGATAAGCTCGGTGCGGAGAAGACGGCCGACCTCCGTCAGGCCCAGGTCGATGTGGCCTCCTTGAATCTCGACCACCACCAGATCCGCTCGCCGATTGACGGCGAAGTGGTCCAGGTCTATCGCAAGGTTGGCGAATGGGTCAGCCCTGGGGATCCGCTGCTGCGGATCATCAACCTGGAGACGCTTCGCGTGGAAGGATTCTTGAAAGTCGACGACTACTTGCGTCAGGACATCGTCGGACAGCCTGTTGTGGTCGAAATCAAATTGCCACGCGGACGCGTCGAACGGTTTGAGAGCACGATCACCTACATCAGTCCTTTGGTCCAAGCCAGTGGCGACTTTCGCGTGGTCTGCGAAGTCGAAAACCGGCAATCGAACGGCTACTGGGTGATGTGGCCCGGAATGGACGCCGAGATGACGATCCAAGTGAAGCAGAGTCAATTGGCTGGCGCACCGTAGACGCGGCGTGTGATTTGCGGTAGCGGTTCGACCTGTTTCGCGGCGGGAACTTGCCGCCCGGTGCAGGTGTCTTACCAGTCGTATCCCGTTCGGTAAATTGAGTGGAATAACAGGTTCATGGCAACGCTTGCGGACAGCTTGGTTAGCAGCTCATCACGCCGCCTGACGCTGCGCATGCGGGCGGATCTCTCGGCCCGTAAGCAGCGGTATCACGGCAGTGCGTATTGGGTTGTCAAAGAACCCGTGGGACTGAATTACTATCGGTTCCATGAAGAAGAGTATGCCATCCTGTGCATGCTTGATGGCAATTCCAGTCTCGAAGAGATCAAGCAACAATTCGAAGAGGAATTCACACCTCAAAAGATTACCTTCAGCGATTTGCAACAGTTTATCGGCATGCTTCATCGCAGCGGCCTGGTTGTTTCCGAGGCAGCGGGGCAAGGACGTCAGCTGAAACGGCGTCGCGATGACAAGAAGCGCAAAGAGTTGATGGGCAAGTTCACCAACATTTTCGCGATCCGATTTCGTGGCATCGACCCGGAGCGGATCTTGAATTGGCTCCATCCCATTTTTGGATGGTTATTTAGTCCTCTGGCGATCCTGTTCTTTTCGCTGCTGGGGCTCAGTGCCCTTTCACTGCTGCTGGTTCAGTTCGATGTGTTTCGCGCGCGGCTCCCGACTTTTCACGAGTTTTTCGGGCCGCACAACTGGATCTACCTGGGCGTCACGATGGGACTGGTCAAGGTGCTTCACGAGTTCGGTCACGGGCTTTCGTGTAAGTACTACGGTGGTGAATGTCATGAGATTGGCGTGATGCTGCTGGTGTTCACGCCTTGCCTCTATTGCAACGTCTCCGATTCGTGGATGCTGCCCAGTAAATGGAAACGTGCCTTCATTGGTGCGTCTGGCATGTACGTCGAACTGATTCTGGCCACGTTTGCCACGTACATCTGGTGGTTCAGCGAGCCTGGGCTGTTGAATCACCTCGCTTTGAGCGTGATGTTCATCTGCTCGGTCAGCACCGTCATGTTTAATGCGAATCCATTGCTTCGCTTTGATGGCTACTACATTGTGATGGACCTGGCGGAAATTCCCAATCTGCGACAAAAGTCGACCGAAGTTCTGAAGCGGTTCATGGTGAAGACGTGCTTGGGGATCGAGCAGCCACCGAGCCCCTTTCTGCCGCAACGACGGCAGGTCTTTTTCGCGATGTTTACGATTGCTTCGGTCATGTACCGCTGGGTCGTCGTGTTTTCGATCATGTACTTCCTGACCAAAGTGTTGGAGCCGTACGGCTTGAAGATTGTGGGCGAGCTGGTCGCGGTGGCTGGTTTGTTTGGGCTGGTTGTACAGCCCTTGATCCAACTGGCGAAGTTCTTTTACCTGCCTGGGAGAATGCATAAAGTGAAACGGCATCGTGTGGCTGCAACGGCAGCCGTCGTTGTGGCCGTGGTGGCCGGGGTGTTGTTGATTCCGCTGCCGTTCCATGTCGCCTGCACGTTCGAGGTGCTGCCCAGGGACGCCGAACAGGTGTATCCCGGGGTCAAGGGACGCTTCTTCGGCGCGTTGGTCGAACCGGGAGAAACGGTCGTCAAGGATCAAACCGTGTTGGCACGACTGGAAAACATCGACCTGCTGTTGGCCGTCGAGCAACTGCGGGGCGAGAAGGCACGCCTGGATACTCAGTTGGCCAATGTCACCCGGCAGTCCTACTTGAGCCCGGCGGTCTCCAGTCAGATCGAAACGCTGGAGGAGATGGTCGAAACCGTCGAACGCCAGCTGGTTGACAAGGAGACCGAAGCCAGCCGGCTCGAGATTATCGCACCCGCGTCCGGCGTTGTGTTCCCTCCCCCGGTCCGGCCATTTCGCGATAGCGGCGATGGAAGGCTCCCCTCCTGGTCCGGGTCCCTGTTTGACGAAAAGAACAAAGGGGCGTCGTTGCAAGAACGCGACCAAATCTGCCAGATCGGTGATGCCAAGGCTTTCGAGGCCGTGCTGGTCGTTGATCAGGCCGACATCGACCTCGTTTCAGGGTTCCGCGGCAACAACCAGAAATGGCCGGACGTTGAAATGAAGCTGGATGCCTACCGCTGGCGGACCTTCTCGGGAGAGATCGACAAAGTTGCCCTCGCACCGATGGAGCACACCTCCGCCAGCCTGGCTAGCCAAGGCGGTGGAGAATTGAATGCCAAGACGGAAGCCAATGGAATGCTGGCTCCGATCAGCACGTCGTATCAGGCCCGAGTTCGCTTTGACGACAACGAGGAACTATTGCGAGTTGGTCTAACGGGGCAAGCGAAGATTTACACGGGCTGGCAGCCAATCGGCCGCCGCCTCGCCCGCTATCTGTACCGGACGTTCCGGTTCAATTGGTGATGCTTATCGTCACCAGCAAAGCATGAGGAGGAATTCGGTTCTGAAG
>JAUIHJ010000773.1 GCA_030432015.1 bacterium | reverse complement strand
GGAGCTGGTCGAAGCCGGGTTCGAAAGCGGTCATGCGTACGGCAAGTCCTTGCGTACCGTCAAAAGTTGTGTGGGAACAACCTGGTGCCGCTATGGCGTCCAGGATTCGGTCGGCTTCGCGATTCGCCTGGAAGAACGATACCGCGGCGTTCGCTCGCCTCACAAAATAAAGATGGGTGTTTCGGGCTGCGTGCGCGAATGTGCTGAAGCACAATGCAAAGACGTCGGGCTGGTGGCCACGGAGAGCGGCTACAACCTGTACGTTGGTGGCAACGGTGGTGCCAAGCCGAGGCATGCCGAGCTGCTGGCAGGCGACATTGACGAAGCGACAGCCGTTAAATACATCGATCGCTTCCTGGTCTATTACATCCGCACCGCCGACAAACTGATGCGAACCGCGGTCTGGATCGAGAAGATGGAAGATGGCATCGAGCATCTGAAGAATGTCGTGATCGACGACCGCCTGGGGATCTGTGAGGAGCTCGAAACCCAGATGCAATATCTCGTCGACACGTACAAGTGCGAATGGAAAGAGGTCGTCAACGATCCAGAGAAGCGCAAGGCATTTCGACAATTCGTCAACACGGACGACACCGAGACGGGGATCGAAATTGTCACCGAACGAAACCAGCGACGACCGGCCGATTGGCCGAAAGACTTCGTTCCGCTGGAGCAGTTGGGCGGGTCGCTCGGCCTGCCCGCCGGCGGCGACCCCGGCCGCGGCGCGGCGGTGTCGAGTCCCGCTCGGGCGGAGAGCTCCCGCGCCGCCGCACCCGCACCGCCGCGCAGCCTGGCAGCGTCCTGGGTGGAGGTCGGTACCATTGCGGACTTTCCAGAGAACGGTGGCGCGGCCATTAAATATGGCAAGGTTCAGATCGCAGTCTTCAACTTCACCAGCCGGGGAGAATGGTATGCCAGTCAGAACATGTGCCCACACAAGAAGGCGTTTGTGCTCTCTCGCGGCATCGTCGGCAGCGCCGGCGATACCCCCAAAATCTCTTGCCCACTCCACAAGAAGCCCTTTTCGTTGCAAACCGGCGAGAGCCTGTCAGGGGAAGCATTTGCGGTCAAAGTGTTTCCGGTGAAAATCGAAGGGGAGATCGTGTTGGTGAAATTGCCGCCCCAAGAACAGCTCGACGCCCTCCTTGCCACCGAACTCCACTGCGTGCAAGCGTGCGATGCGGTCTCGCACAACACGGCAGCGCCGGCGGATGGCGTTGTCGAGCTGCAAACCACGTGATCAGGTGGACCAGACGGTGAAACGGCGCGGCGAATTCGGGCACCGGCCCGATTCGGCCACGCGGAGTGGTCTGACGCAGCTTTCCATGCCACGACACGTTAGAATGGGGTGAGTGCCTGCGGCATTCACTCAGCACGTGATTCCGACGCACCCACCCGCCGTTTGTCGTGGCCCACGGAGTTTCTTTGATCCATGTGGAAGACGTTCGTCCGTTTATTCACGGTCTGCTGCGTTGCCCTCGCATCACCCTCACTTGTTGCTCTGCGCGCCGCGGAGCCGAATCTGGCAGGTGTGGAGTTCTTTGAGCGACGGATTCGTCCCATCCTGGTCGAACATTGTTATCCTTGCCACTCGGAAGAGGCAATGGAGCAACAGGGTGGTCTGTTGTTGGACCGACCTGCCGGCTGGCTGACCGGTGGAAATACCAACGCGGCCGTTGTACCCGGCGAGCCCGACGCGTCGCTCCTGGTGACGGCGACACGCTACACCGATGACGATCTCCAGATGCCGCCCGACGGGAAACTCGACGATGCGACGATTCAGGTGCTTGAACAATGGGTCCGCAGTGGCGCGCCTGGCCCGGAGGCAGCGATCGGCGCGACCGCTTTCTCGCGGCTCGGCGATCAAGACTATCTCTTCGATCAGGCGGCGACACACTGGTCATTCCAGCCGATCGAGGCCGTGCTTCCAGCCGAGGTGAGCGACCCATCCTGGAATCGGCACGCGATTGACCGGTTCGTCTATGCCGGCCTTGTCGACCATCGGCTGACGCCGTCTCCGGTGGCCGATGCCCGGACCTTGATCCGGCGTCTGCATTATGACCTGACGGGACTCCCGCCGACCACGGCCGAGGTCGAGTCCTTTGTTGCCGTTGCCGGGCAAGACCACGACGGCGCTGCGGCTCAGCGGATCGATGCCTTGATCGACGCGCCGGCTTTCGGCCACCATCTGGCGCGACTTTGGCTGGACGTCGCGCGGTATGCCGATACCGACAGCGCCTACCGTCCCGACACCAAGACACCGCACTATTTCCCCTTCGCCTTTACGTATCGTGATTATGTGATCGAGGCCCTGAACGCCGACAAGCCGTACGATCAATTCTTAAAGGAACAGTTGGCGGCAGATTTGATGGGACTGGGGCCGGAAGCCCCTGAGTTGGCGGCATTGGGTTTTCTGGCGGTCGGCCCGCATGCGAATCGCTCGCCAGCCGAAGCGCTCGACGACTGGATCGACCTGACAACACGCGGCTTGATGGGCATCAGCGTCGCCTGCGCACGCTGCCATGATCATAAGTATGAACCGGTTCCAACGGCGGACTATTACTCGCTTCGAGGCGTCTTCGCCGCGTTGACTCGTCCCAGCGCGCTGAACGAAGGCCAATTACCGTTAGTGGTCGGCTATGATCCGACCTCGGCCGAACGTGCGGACTACCAAGAGAAACGACGGGCCATCGAGGCGAAACTCGCAGCGGCCGGGGGCCAGAAACTCAAGGGCAACAACCGGCCGGTGGCAACCAAAATCCGCGAAACGGAGTTGGCCGAATTGCTCCTGTTTCACCCGGGCGCACCGGCACACGCGATGATCGTGACGGAGAAAGCGAGACCGCCAGCCGCGTTCGTTCATCTACGCGGTGACGCTACGGCTCGCGGTGCAACGGTGCCGCGGCGATTTCTCAAAGTGATCGACCCAGGCCAATCGCCGTTTCCAGAGGATTCCAGTGGGCGATTGCAATTGGCTGAGAAGATTGCCGCGGCGGACAACCCGCTAACCGCCCGCGTTTTGGTGAACCGAATCTGGGGTTACCTGATCGGCTCGTACCTGGTCGAGACGCCTTCCGACTTTGGCTTGCAGGGCGCACTGCCGACACACCCTGAATTACTCGACTGGCTGGCCGCGGACTTGATTGCCCACGACTGGTCGATCAAGCACCTTGTCCGGACGATTGTGAGTTCGCGGACGTATCAACAGCAGTCCCTGGATCGCGCGGCGCTGTCTGCGGTCGACCCGTTGAATCGGCAACTCTGGCGGGCCAATCGCAAACACCTCTCGATCGAGGCACTCCGCGACAGCATGCTGGCGGTGGCCGAGCAATTGGACGAGACGCCGCGCGGTCGCCCGGCCCCGCTGTGGGGCGAGAATTACACCCGCCGCCGCGCGATCTACGGCTTTATCAATCGTTTTAATCTCGACCCCACGCTGCGTGCGTTCGATTTTCCTTCGCCGATGCAGACACAACCCGGGCGTGGCGAAAGCATCGTCGCGCCTCAGGCCTTGTTCACCATGAATTCGCCGTTCGTGATTGATCAGGCCAGGGCCGTTACGGAAATTGATGCGTTCACGGCGTGCGACAGCGACGATCAGCGGATCGCCGTGCTGTTCGAGACGATTTTCCAACGCCCGCCCGTCCTTAACGAAGTGACACGTGTGAAGAGCTTCATCGACGTGCAACATGGTCTGATCCGTAAGGCCAAACGTGTCCCACGGT
>JAUIHJ010000772.1 GCA_030432015.1 bacterium | reverse complement strand
CTGGCGATGGGCGCCGCCGTGACCTTCACGGGTTCTTCCCCGTTCTACGGCGCGATCTACGCCCCAGATGCCAGGATCACCGTCACCGGTACCGTCGAGGTCTTTGGCATGGCGGTCGCCAACGAGATTGTCACGAGCGGCAGGGGAGTGCACGCAGATGTGTCGCTGGCGGGGTATGCCGCGGCGGTGCAGGGCAGCGTCGGCAACTCCGAGCCAACCCCGCCTGGCGACTGGACGCCGATTGCGGACGCCGACTTGGAGGTCAAAACGTCAACCGTCAATGGCAACAGTCGCGGCGTTCACATGGAGACCGGCCAGAATCTGGTGTCTCTCGATTCTGACTACTCCAGCAATACCGAGTGGGGTCTTTACCTCAAGGGGACGTTTGACCTCACGGATTGCACGGTCGACTCCAACGGCACCGGGGGACTGTGGGTCAATGCGGTGAGCGATGGTGAATTCAAGTTCACGGGGCTGAAGTTAACGGACAATGTCGACTATGGAATCTACCTGGACAATTGCGACATCACGTTTGACGGAACCTGGCTGAACCCAGCCTTGATTACGGGGAGCAACCATGTCTTGGCCATGTCCGACGGGAAGCTCGCCATCAGCGGGCTGACGATCAGCGGCGGCGCTGTCGCCGGTGTGCTGGCCACCGGAGGTGACCTGACCGTTACAAATGCGACATTCTCGGGAAATGGCTATGGGGTCGCGGTCAACAGCGCCACGGCGTTCGTCATGGACACGTGTACGGTGACCCAAAACAGCGTTGGCCTATACCTCAATCAAAACACGACCGCCAATGTGGTCAATTCGGACATCAACAACAACACGACCTGGGCCGCGACGGTCTACGCAAGTGCTGTGACAGGGGCTGCCGTTACGTTTGACGCGTGTGACGTGCACCACAACACGAACGGGCTTGGCGTTCTCAACGCGACCACAGGAGATGTAACGTTGGTCGACACCGACATCCGCGACAACAGCAAGAAAGGACTGCATTTCAGCGATTGCAATCTGACGTTGGGTGATCAAGCGACCAACGCCTGGCAAGTCCTCCGGAACAACTACAATATCAGCATCCTGCGGAGCACGCTGACCTTGGCTGATGCCACCGTTGCCGACGGCAACTCCTATGGCATCCTCTGCATCGATAGTGATGTCACCCTGACCGGTTGCACGGTGCTTGGTCCGTACGGAGTCTTTGCAGATGCCACGAATCGGGACCTGGCCATTGATGCGACTCGTTTTGAATCCCGCAATGTGGCTGGCTGGGGAATTGTGCGATATGGTGGCAACGTTTCGATTAAGAACTCGATTTTCGACAGCTTCTGGGGGGGCGTCTACTTAAAAACGGGATCCGACTCCGACCAAGCAACGGTCCTCAACTGCACGATTGGGAATGCAACGACCTTCGGCATTTACGTCGCGGAAGGCGATGCGACGGTGCAAAATTCGATTTTGACCGGGGATGGCGCCGGTACCGGTCTCACGCGTGGCAACCTCGCCACGCTGACGCATTCCTATAATCTATTGGACAAGTTCAACGTGCCGTTTGACGGAACTTCTGCGGACGCGACCGAGTTGTTGAAATCACCGCGATTCGTCGACCCGGCATCGGGTGATTATCACTTGGATGTGGGTTCACCCGCGATCAATATCGGTTTTGATCTTGGCATCCAGGTCGGCACCGACATGGAAGGCAACGCCCGCCCCTCGTTCCGAGCCTTCGAAGTGGGGGCCTACGAATATGTTGATCCCCACGGTTCGTTTCGCGTGCTTGATTGGAGCGAGCAGCGTTGAATGACCGGCTGCAATTCGGCGACACTCCGGGACCGGCTCGTTTTTCGCCGCCCATTGGATCCAACTGCGGAAGAACGGCCTGTCGGCGAAAATGATGCCTGTCCCGCTGACGGGGTGCGCGCTACGGAATCGCGCTCCGCCATTTAGTCTTAAGGTGTGCTTGGGCGGCTGGCATTGGTGTCGCGAAGCTCGACGCAGCAGCGGAAAACACGCATCGCGCGACGTCCAGAAACGTTAGTCACGGTCCAAGTCTAACTGAGCCGTTTCCGGAAACGAAATAGACTCAGCCCCAGGATCGCCGTTCCGCATAAGGTCAGGCCGACCACCGACGGCGCCAGGTCTCGCAAGTCGGCTCCGCGCAAGACAATGCCGCGGAGGATCTCAATGTAGTACGTGACGGGGATGCCAAACGTGACGGCATAAATCGGCAAGGGCATCTCGCTGCGTGGAAACATGAACCCGGACAAGAGGACCGATGGCAGCATGATGACGAAGGCAAACTGAATCGCCTCGAGTTGCGTTTTCGCGAGCGTCGAGACGAGCAACCCCAGGCCAAGGGAGCAGACCATGAACATCATGGACAACACCAGGAGGAGTGGGATGTTGCCGTTGATGGGGACGCGGAATACATAGATCATCACGACCGCGACGGCCAGCAACTCGAAAAAGCCTACGATTGCGTAGGGGAACAGCTTGCCAAAGAGCAGGCCCGTGCGGCCGACCGGGGTGACAAACAGCTGTTCAAGCGTCCCCAGTTCGCGTTCGCGCACAATGGCAAATGACGTCAGAAACAGCGTCACGAGCTGCAAGATGATTCCGATAAGTCCCGGGACAAAAAAGTGTGCGCTCTCCAAGTCGGGGTTATACAACAAGCGGGTCCGCATCTCTAAAGGCAGCACACTCCGTCCACTTGGAGCGCGGGCTGGGGCCACTTGCAATGTTTCGCCCTTGGCCCGCGCCATCTCGATGGAGAGGTTCAGCCCGAGTAATTGTGCCGTGCTCTGGGCTGTGGTCGCGACCTGCGAATCACTGCCGTCAATCAGGACTTGCACCTGAACTTGCTCGGCGCGCAGCATGCGATCGGTGTAGCTTGGTGGAATCCGCAGCCCGACCTTGGCCCGCCCGGAGGTTAACGCGCGCTGAAACGAAGCGTCGTCGTGCGCCTGTTCCATGACCGTAAACTTGCGCGTATTCACAAAGTTGGCAACGAGCTCCCTCGCCGGCTGACGACCGTCCAGATCGAAGACCACCATTGGAATGTTCTCGATCTGCGTGTCAATGGCGTATCCAAAGATGATCGTCTGCATGACCGGGAGAACCAGCATGAAAAAAAGTGTCGTCGGCTGCCGGCGAATATGAAAAAACTCTTTCACAAGTACCGCCCAAAGGCCATTGAACGTGGTGCCGCGAGGTCGCGTACGGCGTGACCCTCGGCCGGTGTCCCGCGGCGGTTGCAGGGGGGGGGCAGCCTTCACCGCATCGTCGCCGGACAGTGCGGTTGCTTCTGGTTCGATCCCTGTGGGTGATGCGTCGGCGGCCGACGGCGAACTCGCATCCTGCTCGGCAGTGTCCCCGGGCTGTTGCCGTTCATTTTCGGCGGCGGCGGTCAGCGTCACAAAGACATCTTCAAGCGACGGTGGGATCTCGCGCAATTCGAAATCTTCCGGAGCCATCCCAACCCGGCTGGGAAAGCTGGCCGGCGTGATGACGTCATCGACTAACAGATGAATCGTCTCGCCGAAGAGGGTGGCGTCGCGGACTCCGTCGACGAGCCGCAACCGCGACAATTGCTCGGTCGCTGCCGGAATCCGCAATTCATAACGTTTCGTCCCCTCCGGAGTCACGTGCGGCAGCGTCTTTAAGTCGGCGGGCTTGCCCAAGACCAGCAGCTTCGACAGGAAAATGTACCCCACGTCGGTACATCGCTCCGC
>JAUIHJ010000031.1 GCA_030432015.1 bacterium | reverse complement strand
ATCCATGGCGCTGGTATCGAAGCTATTGATCTCCGTCTTGACGATCCGCAGGCCGCCGCCGGGGGGATCGGAGATC
This sequence comes from bacterium, assembly GCA_030432015.1. Classification (GTDB taxonomy): domain Bacteria; phylum Planctomycetota; class Planctomycetia; order Pirellulales; family Pirellulaceae; genus ARS98. The sequence goes on along the minus strand of JAUIHJ010000031.1, from coordinate 20,717 downwards.
TCTGCGGCGTCGGTACCCAGGTCGCTGTCGCGTCCCTGGTCTGCGATGGTTCCTGCGGCCAGATCGAGCGGGCTGAGGACGAAGACGTCGTAGTTGTTGACCGCTTCGGGGGTATGGCCGCGGACGCGGGCATAAACGGTCGTCCCTTCCTCGACACCAATGTCGACGAATTCCCCCGCCACGCCAATTTGCCGGCAGACGGTCGGTGACCGCGGGTCGGGACGCATCCCGCCGTCACAGACCTGGTTGCCGTTTGCGTCGACCGTTTGGCTGACGACATGGGGTGTGTTCGCGTTGGGCGTGAGGTTGGGGATGTCGGTACCCAGAATGTCCAGCGGCTTGCCGTCGGCCAGGAACGTGCCGGCCGCATCGTAGATTGTCAGGTCCAGGTCACCGTTACCAGGCAGGCCCGGCTGGCCGTTTTCGAGCGTCGCCACATCATCGAAGACCAGGAAGAACCGATACGTGCCGGTCGTGGTGGCGCTAAAGCTGACCCAGTCCTCGTCACCCAGCACCGTGTCTCCGAAGAGGTCGACCGCTGGTTCGCCGATGTTGGGATCACGATTGACGCCGGCCAACGTTTCGACCGGATGGGCGGCGAGCCGATTGTCGTTCGGCTCCAGCGGATCGGCTTCGAGGATTACTTCGCGCCCCATCCGATCCGCGCCGGTGCCGGCTGACACCGGGTCGAAGGGAAACAGGCTGGTGACCTCGACTTCCGTGTAGTCGACGGCGTTCAGGAGGCCGACCTGCACAAACCCGCTTTGCTCATTAACTTCTTCCCTGCGGAGAATCGTGTCGCCGACCCCGTCGTCGACGACGATCAACTGGTCCTTTCCATTTCCGCCATGGATGGAAAAGGCCAGCTTGTTGTCCTCGCTTTGGGCCGGATGCGCGCCGCCACCGGGAGTGCACGAGTTGTCGGCCACGCACTGCTTGACGTCGACTCGCAAGAAGTCCGCCGAGCGTCCGCTATCGATGAACGCCTGGTCGTAACCGATCGCCTGGACGGGCACGAAGTCGACGGTCGAGCCAGCAGTCCCGATCCGCTGCCTCAGGTCGACCGTGTTGTGTTGTTCCTGTACGACATTGATCTGTTCGGGAAGGTCGGTTCCTTCGTAAAGCAAGGCGCCGCCCTGGGCGTGCAGGTTCAGTTGCGTAACTTCATGAAACGAGACGTTAGGCTGTAGTTCGGCGTCCAGAGAGAGGACCCCGGACGTTGGGCCAGACGGTTTCACCTGGAGTCGGTCGGAGATGCTGTCCGTGCGGCGAAAGCTCGTTCCGCCCGGCAGGAGACCATGCTCGACCGTCAGCGCTTGGCCCCCCGCGTCGACATTCAGCCGCGTGACGCCAGTCATGACGACCGGCCCATACATCATGCCCTGGCTGAGTGTTATCGTGCTGTTTTTCTGTCCAAGCGTGCCATCGTTGCTGGCGGTCGCTGAATCCAGATCCAGATGGAGGTCTTCGCCGGTCCCCGCGTGATACGTCACAAAGTTCTCGCCATCGCCCACATTCAGGGCGAACTGCACGCCGGTACCGGGCGTGATGTCGACGGTATCATGGAACGTCGGCAATTCCAGCGAGAGCGTGTCCATCTGATCCGCGTCGTGCGTAAATTTCGTCGCGGCAGCGCCAGGCGAACCAAACGTGAAGGTCGTCTGGGTACTGCCGCCGACGATCGTGACGCCACTATTGGCACCTGGCAGGTCACCGGCGTCGGCGACCAAGACGTCAACACCAGTCTTCGTGTCGAATTCACGGTCCTCGAAGCTGTGGAATGTAACGGGCGAGAATTGACGGTCGTCGGTCGTCACCTGGAAGGCACCACTGTTCTCGGTGATTGAAGGCAGATAGTTCACGAAATCGTTGCCGACGGTCCCTTCGGCAACCAGCTCGTCTTCGCCGCCGCGCCCGTACAGTTCGACGGCGTCGATTGAGGTGTACGTGATATCGACGCTGTTGATTTGGATTTCCCCATCCGAGTCGATGCCGGGATCGGGCGTGTACGTGACCTGATCGGGGTCGGATGCATGTCCGACCACGGCGAGCGAATCCTCGCCGTCGAGATCTCCGCCGTCGACCACGAAGTCCGTTAAGTCCCCTGGCTCCGGTTCAAGTGTGAACTTGTCGTCGCCCTGGAGGCCCAACAAGGTGATCTTCGGCGTTGCATCGCTGACAACCACGGTGGTCATGTCAGCGTGAGCGACTGCGACCCCCGCGCTGAACGAGACTGGGATCGGCCCCAGGTCGACGCTCGCCTCTTCCACAACGATGTGGTCGTCCCCTGTCGTGCCATAGAATTCGATGCCGAACGTCCCCGCCGCGACAAATGCCGTTTCGATATTCGTGTAGCTGATATCTTTCCCCGCAAACGGAAATGAGTTCGCGATTCCCAACTCGATCGAACCCTCCCCGCGACCGCCCCCTGGCTTAAACTCGATGTCCGCGAACGCTTCGAGGACGAGCAACTTGTCCCCGTCGCCAGCCGGTACGGCATCTCCGGCGCCGTACGGGATTCCACCGTCAACGTGGAATTGAGGACCGGCGAACGCCGCCGTGATCGCGACGATGTCGGACCCCGCGCCCATGTCGATGTCGATCAGTTCAATGCTCGAGATACCGGAAGTCACCACGTCCGGGACGGCGAGCGGGTCGCCGGTCGTAAAATGGCTGACCGTTAAGGTCGGCCCCACGACCGCCACCGCGATGAAGTCGAGTGCGTCGGAACCGGAGATTTTGACGGTGTCTCCCCCGCTGCCACCGGCGAGCACATCGGTCGGGCCGCCGTCCGCAATGAACCCGCTGCCAGTGAATTCGATTACATCGTCGCCATCGCCACCCATGAAGGTGTCAATGCCGTCGCCCCCGACAAGGTGGTCGGCGCCGTCGCCGCCGTCAATCAAGGCGGTGCCACCCTCTTCCGAAAAAACGTGGATGAAGTCGTCTCCGTCTTCGCCGAAAACCTCGACGGCTGTCGGAGCCTTCTCGTTCACAATGATGGTGTCATCGCCTTCGCCGCCATGGATGATCAGATTGGTCACCAGTGCGGTGATCTCGATGAAGTCATTTCCCGGTCCGCCAAAGATCGTCAACGGAGTTCCGATCGGCAGCGCCTGCTCGCCCGGCACGTACGCATTAAAGTCCTGGTCGGAATCATAGCACGCGGGTATCTGCACCGTCGGAATCGGTGGCTGGCACCTCCCCGTGGCTCCCACCGGACCTGTGAAGCCGAATGGCCCAAGAAACTGATCGTGGATATAGAAGCCATTCCTTTCACCGATTCGTAGCGATTCCTCGGCACCATCGCCGGTAATGAATCCAGGAGTAATGTCCCACGTCAGCAAATCTCTCCGCTCGAGCTTTTCAATCTGCAACTGGATGGCCTTGGTGAATGAACCGCGGCGGCGGAGGCGGCGGGCGAACTGCTTCTTCTTGGCGCTGGTGGTTCGGCGAAACATGAATTGTCCTCTGAAGAAATGGGTTACAAGAACACGATGGACATAAAAAAACGTTGCCACGTAGACCTGGTCAGGGCCCGTTGTGTTTTCGTCGACGTTGCAATGGTCGCGTTGCAAGATTGATCGCTGCAGGCAGAATTGCCGGCCATGGCCAGCGATCGAAGGCGGACACTGGCCAGGCTGAAGATGTCAGCGGACGCACGGCACCGGGAGCCGCAGAGCAAGAGTTCTCGCGCCGGGAATGCCCGCGCAGAATCGCGCGCGGTTCTCTCTGTTGTTGCTGGTCAGAGAACACTGGTCGAGTCGATGCCAGAGCAAGCCATTCTTGCGAACCGCCTGCCGTCCGTGGGAAGATGCTAGCGAGGCGTTAACAGCCAGAATATCGGGAAAGTTGGTGGGAAATGCAAGTTCTTGAAGTATCTGTCGGCCGGCGCGACGGTTTTCAGGAACATGTCAGGGATGCGCGGAATTGATGTTGCGCTCAACGCCTCGGGACATTCCTCGAATCGCCCCCGGCGATGTTTGTCCTCCGATGCAACACCCAGAAGGCTTGGCGTTTGAACAACGGATAAGAGGATCGCAACCTCCTAAGTCTTCGGAGCGACAATATTTGGTTGTCTAAGGCGTCGCCTCGAAATCAAGGAGATTCTGCGAGCCAGTCTTCCATTCGTGCCAGCGCAACGATGGTGACGAAGTCAAGTTCATGATTGCCCCGGTCAGCGTTGGTTACCTTCGGCGTGATTCCCGGAGGGCGTATCTGATGCACGTCTTGGTAGCGGGCGGAATGGAGCAAATTGGCGGGTCGAATTGGCGGGTCGAATTGGCGGCCGCAGCCCTCCAGCCACGCCTGCGAGGCGAAGTGAAGTCACCGAGGCAGGCTTTGCCGGTATGAGAAGCCCAGCCGGAACCAGGCGGGGCGCGGTTAACTCCGACGGCCGGAATTGCGCACCGGGCGCTAGGCGGAGTGAGGTATTGGTCGGTCCTTCGAGGGCGGAACGCGGAGGTTCACCGTTCCGCGACCCCAATGACCGACACAATCGCGACTGACACAATCGCGAATGACACAATGCGGAAGTTGCTCGCGAGCCGTGGCGATGTGTCACGTGGCGGGGCAGCGGGCGTCCAGGATCGCGCGTTGCATGGCCTGTGCGGACATTTGACGAAATCGACGCTGCTTCCGTCGCCACAGCGGATACCCAACGTATCCCCACCAGTGCTCGGGTCGCGAGAAGGCAGCCTGTTCGTAGCAGACCGCATCGTCGGCGCGGCGCCATTGGACCATGAAGGACTCTTCGCCGCGCATGGCATGTGTCGGCAGGGTGCCACATGCAAATCCAAAACGGGCCCGGAATTCCTGGTCGGGTCCATCCTGCTCCTCGATGGTGTAGACGATTCGACAGGCATTGAGCGACCACAGCCCGCCAACTCGAAATGCCACGCCGACGGCAGCCCCAGTCTCGATCGGGATGTCTGACCAGAAAAGCTCGGCGACATCCGGTGGAAACATTTTCCACTGTTGCATTGCGCGCTTGGCCAACTTGTACGTATCGCCTCCGTAACCGAGACACACGCGATAGCGTTCACTTCGATAGCCACGCGGCGCACGCTCACCCCGCGTGCCCTCGGTTTCCGCGTACGAGAACGGTCGATTGCGTTGACCAAGCAGGCACGCAATGGCTACCGAATCCGTTGGCCTTTGGAGGCAGAACATGGGATGCGCTCGACAGCTTGAGATTTCCAACACCTGCGACTCTCGCTGGAATGAACCGCACGCTGCCTGAATAATTAACACGCAAGCAAATCATCGTTCACCGCGATCGAGGCTGGGAGGGGCTCAGTTGGCGAGCCTCGGACACCGCGGTCGGGCGCGGGGTGGTTTCGGTCGCCGTTGGGGAATTGATAGAATCGAGGGCACCCAGTCGTCTTCGCCGAACGCGAAGGACGCGCGGATCGAATTCTCCAGCCAAGCACGGGAGTCGTTTGTGATCGTCGTTCCGAATCAGCTTTATTCTTTTCACTATTCTCAGGTTCCGGGCTTCGATCGAATCTACGAACTTGCTCGACAGCACTCCTACGCCCCGCTTGGCGTTGACGAGCGGCACTTTGAAAACCTGGCGGCAGACCATCGCCTCTTCACACGGCGGCAGACACTTGATGGCCTGCCTGACGAGGCCGCAATCTTGCAGCAGGAATTCGAGTTGTCACAGTCGACGGGCGATCGCTCGGCCACGCGTTCGGCGCCGGATGTGGAAACCGACGAACTGCGACCCGCCTTGGCGTCGCTCGCCCCCCACCAACCGCCCGCCGCGGCCCTCTTGCCCGAAGCGACGGCGGCCGGCCGAAGTGAGTTGCTGCGCGCGGACGTGCCCCATCGCGTCGCCAGCGGTTACGTCAAACTGGATGATCGCAAGACGCGGCTGGCGGACCTGATCGCAGAGGTGAGCAACTTCTTCGGCGTTGCGTGTCGCTGCCAAGGCGACTATTGGTATCCGCCCGGCGGCTTCCGCGATTGGCACACGAACAAATTCGATAAGTCGGGATGGAGGCTTTATATCGTTGATGTCGATCTGCCCGCGAGGTCGTATTTCAGGATCAAGAATCCCGCCACCGGCGAGATTCAGACGTTGTGGGATCAGCCCGGCACGTTGAACTTCTTTCTGATTGATCCGAATCGTTTGCTGTGGCATTGCATCGGAGCTCAACGGGCCAATCGTTGGAGCAAAGGGTTCGTGATTCCGGATACGTGGTTGGACAGCGTGGCGGGACGGTTGTCGTAAGTGGTGATCCTCGATAGGGTTTCTACAATTGCAATCCGTGGATGCGACCGTCCCTGGAATAACGCAACCCTGGGCGAGGTGTTCGATGCGATCGAGAAAATTTTGGATACTTGTGGCAATGCTGCTGTCGGCGAATGGGCTGTTCGCACAGGAAGTGGTGCTCGATGCGGGCGGGTTTGAGTCCGAGACGACTGGCGAGCCACCTGCGCAGTGGCAACCGTTTCAGCGAACGACCGTGCCTGACGTGAAAGTCGTTGAGGGAGGGGCCGCCTCGCGGCACTGCGTTCGCGGTCAACGGTCAAACGCTGGCGGTTTAACCGCACTGTCGCGCGCCTTGTCGTCACCGCAACAGCGGGTCATGATCGAATTCACGTTCGCTTATTCGCCCGGCAATGGGCGCACGTTGAATGTGTGGACACATGAGCCCGGCGGCACCGACGCCAGCCAATTGAATCTCTGCATTCAGGGGGGCGCGTTGCGACAGTTCGACGGGCGTACACGGACCTGGGAAGAGATTACTCGCAACATTCAGCCGACACTGGACGCGAAGAATCCTGTTTGGCATCGCCTCCGTGCAATTGTTGACGGCCGTGGTGCAGGCATTGACTACTGGGTTTCCTCACCCAACAGCAGTACGCTTCCCGCACGGCCGATCACCCGGGCCACCTATCGGACGAACCTGCCGATCGGTTCGATCGACTTGGTTTCCGGACAGCGGATCGCAACCGGTGCCTGGTATCTGGTGGACGACTTGATGGTCACCGCGGGCGAAGCAATTCCTCCGCCGCACGATGTCGATCCGTTACCCGCTCCTTTCAAACTCTGGACTGGGCCGCCGATTCCCCAGGACGTCCATGCGATCCCGTTCGTCCCCGGTGTCCAGCATCGGACCATACATCAGGCGACCGCCGATGGCTACAAGTTTCTCCACGGCGCGGCAATCGTCCACCATGACGGCGTGCTGTACGCCAATTGGGCCAACAGCCCGACGAACGAGAATGGCCCACACGAGACGCTGCAGGGACGGCGGTCAACCGATGATGGCAGGACATGGTCGGACATCGAAGTGATTGGACCGGGCTTTCCGGGTGATCAGCGTCACAGCCACGGCGTGCTGTTTGTTCACAATCGTGAGGTGTGGACGATCTGTTCCCGGTTTGGCATTGGCACGCCCGGTCGACGCTTTCCTGGGCTGGCTGGCGAGGCGTTTGTCCTGGATGCCGAAACCAATCGCTGGGCGTCGCGCGGCATCGTAATGGAGAATTGCTGGCCCTACGACGAGCCGGTTCGGATGGCCAATGGCAATTGGATCACGGGCGGGCAGGACCGTGACGGATTGCCTGTCGTGGCGATCAGCCACGGCGATGATCTGACAACGTGGGACTCTGTATTTATTCCCTTTGACCCGCGGCTGAAGCCCAGTTTCGCGGAGACGCCGGTGTGGGCCGAGGCCGCACAGGCGATCGCGGTGATTCGTGGCGGCGGCGGCGTGGCCTGGGTCTCGACCAGTGAGGACTCCGGCCGGACCTGGGCGACGGCGCGGCCCAGCAACGTGCCGATGCCGCGGGCCAAGGCCTATCTGGGGAAACTCAGTACCGGACAGTTATACCTGGTCTCCAATATCAAGAATCGCGACACGCTGGTGGTTTCCGTCGGACGGCCGGGAGCACCGTCACTAAGCCGGATGTGGCGGGTTCGCCATGGCAAGTCGGTACCGCCCCGATTCCCGGGGCAGGCGAAATCCAAACAGTGGTCCTATCCCTACGGATATGAACACGATGGCAAGCTCTACATCGTCTATTCCATCGGCAAGGAAGACTGCGGCTTGTCCGTCGTACCGGTCACGTCGCTCGCGCCGTAGACGCTCCCGGTGCGGCGCATTGGAGGCCGCATCCCTTGCGGATTGATCATCCCTTGGCCAATCGGCACGATCGGCGTGGTTGACTTTTCGGCCTCCAACGGTTGGGGCGAGCCGGACCACAAAATGTCCCCGCGAGCGTCGCTTTCGCTCCAATCCAAGGTGCCCTCACGACGAGAAAAAAGGGCAGTACCCGAATTGCGACCGTTGCCACAGGGCGACATTCACTGCTGGACCGAGTCGATGCCCAGCCGGTGTGCGCGGCTCCGCCCTCTGTCTTCCCTAATCGCTACAGGCCGAGCAGCATTCACAGGAACAAGCTTATGAAATCGTCAGCATTGCTAATCTTTGGCCTGGTGGCTGCATTGCTGTGTGGCAATGTACTGGATGCGGCTGAGGTGGCCTTCACCCACGGTCATGAAGATGTCTTTCAGGACAGCGACGAGTCATACGACAAGCACGGCGGACATCATGGTGGCGCTGGCGCGTACGTCGACGCAGAAATCAACTTCATGAGATTCTACCAAACCGATGGCGTCGGGCCGCTTGGGACGCCCAACCGATTCAAATATGAAGCCACGCCGCGCGTGGAGATCGGCTATGTCAGCGCCGGAGGAGTCGGCATTCGCGGACGCTACTGGAACTTCTCCTACACCGCCGGCCCGCCGGCTCTGGAAACGGCTGTCGATACCTACAACGTCGATGTCGAACTGTTCGAGCGGGTTGATATTTCGCCATGCACCACCGCCGAGTGGAGTGCTGGAGTTCGATACAACGACTTTCGCCAGGACGAGCGGATCTATGCTCAGAATGACGAGTTTGGTGGCCTGGGCCTGCTGATTGGCCTCAAATTGGATCGCGAGGCCGGCCCCGGTAACATTTACGGTCGTGGCCGCTGGGCGATTCTCACGGACACCGAATCCAACGATCAGAATTTTGCCACGCGTGACAACATCAGCATGCAATTCGAAATGGGGGTCGGATACGAGCTCTCTCGCTGTCTGCACAATGGTTCGCTGCTGACCGCTCGGGTCGGCTATGAAAACCAGTTCTGGACAGGCTTTGGCGTGCGTTCAACTGGGATCGGCAACGGGATGACCGGAGTTGGGTTTGGCGGCGTCGTGATTGGTGCCGCCATTGAACGCTAACCGCCGCCACGCGGCGGAGCGACGACATGTGACGTGAACACTAACACGCGCCATGCGGTTTAAGGGGGGGAGATGCGACGCACCCACAGCTGTCTGCCTCCTGAACGGGCACGCAGGAGATAACACCGGCCGTCACGAAGACTCGTCTGCAGTTGGCCAAGGCGCGGCCGTTGACCGATCCCTACCGTGTGCGGGGGCGGTGAGCGAAAACAGTGTGCTGCAATTCCGTTCTGGTGCCAGTGAGGCCGTCACGATATTCAGATGCGTATCCGATTCGCTACGGTGATTGTCCCAACTGCTTGTCGCATAGGCGTTCGCGACGCGCGAAGGATGTGCGAGCCTTGATGATCTTGTGCCGCTATTCATTCAAGTAACGCATGCGTTCGGCAGGGGTGAAGTCACGCCCGGCAAGAAAACGGGCCCGCTGCAAGAGCTGCTCCGTTTCAATGTTCCAGGTTCTTAACGTACCGTTGGTGGTACCGACGGACAGGAAGCGGTCGTCTGGGCTGAATGCCAGGGCAAGAGTTGCAAATTCATGGGTTAGCGTCGTCGCTGACCGCGCGGGATCATCTGCGGTCAAATTCCACAGAGAAGCCGTTTTGTCACGCGATGTGGCGGCCAGAAAAGTCCCGCTGTGATTGAATGCCAAACCGTTAATCCGATTCGTATGTCCGCTCAAGACGAGCGACAATTCTGGATGGGAATTGTGGGATAGATCCCAAACCTGAATGGTTCCATCCTGCAAGCCCGCGGCTAATTGTCTTCCGTTGGGGCTATAGGCCAAACGGCGCACCAGGCCAGTCTGCCCCGACAATTCGACAAACGATGGCGTGTCGTCTTCGTTTGACAGAAAATCCCATAGCCGGATCGCGCCTGAGACATAGGCCGTCGCCAAAGTTTTTCCATCGGGGCTGAATTTTGCGTCACTAAGACCATGGTTCGAAAAGTCGTCCCAGGATCGGCAACCGGCTTCGGGATCATTCCGCGCTAAATCAAAAACACAGATTTGCCCGGCAAGTCCCGTCACCGCGAGATATCGTGAATCGGGGCTGAAGTCGACAGAGGACGCGCCAAACGCTGTGTTTCCCAACTCCAGTTCCGGGGTCTCAAGCGATTCGGTCGGGAGCTTCCATAGGCGGACCTTTTGACCTGTCGACGTCAATGCGAACCAACGCTTGTCGGGACTGATCGCCTGCCACCTCGGATTGGTTTCGCTGACATGAAATTGCGATTGCCGCTGAATGTCCTCCCCCTCAATCGTAGAAAAGGTCACGATCGAAGTTCCCGAACTGGATTCGACGAGTGACACAATCATGTTGTCGGAACGGTATCCAATGTCCCATACAGGGCGCCCCAAGTCAGTTGGCTTTACGAGTGGCACGGCGCGAGGTTGTAACTCGCTCGTTTTCCAGGCACGAACTCCACCGCCAGCATCCGAACTAAAAAGGCGACCATCGGGAGCGAAGAGCGCCCAGTTCACAGGAAACAAATGCCCGCTCAGCAACAACGGGGTTGTCGCGGGATTCGGATGCTCCAGATTCCAAATTCTCAGGATTCGATCACCCGCGGCAACGGACGCTAATAAAGACCGTGTGGGGTGGAACGCCAGGTTGGTCACGTCGCCAAGATGTCCCGAAAAAGCAAAAGCACCGTTCGCAAGGCCTCCGAGCGACAACTTCCAGACACGAACGGTTTGATCCCTGGAGCCTGATGCCAGCCAACCGCCATCCGGGCTGAAAATGACTTTTTGCACATGACCGTTGTGCCCTCTCAAAACTCGCGGTTGGCTCATGGTGCCGGGTTCGACTTCCCATAACCGAATCGTATTGTCGCGGCTCCCCGATGCGAGATGATGGCTATCCGGACTGAAAGCCAGGCTGAGGACGACATTCTCGTGTCCCTCAAGCGTCAGTGCTGGACGTTCCCATCGACCGGCGGTCAAATCCCAGATGTGCAAATTGTGGCCCGACGCGTCAGGTGTCGCCAGCCAGTGGCTATCGGGGCTGATCGCAGCGCAGTAATGGTGCTTAAAATTTGTCGTTGGCAACCGAACACCGTGTTGCGACGGATCATCCGCAGTCAAATCCCAGATGCGCGAGGTTCGAGTTGTTCTAGATTGTGTCACCAGGTGTTTTGCATCGAGACTGAACAGCACGTGATGTTGGTTGCCTGGATCAGGCAAGTTATAGACCGTTTGCGGATCCGATGTCCGAGAGAGTAGCACGGTCGCGGTCGTGTCGTCACGGATTGAAACCGCAAACCATGCATCGTCAGAACTATAGGCGGCTTCCATCGGCCAGACGTTATTCACCAAGATCTCGGGCGGTTCTTGAATCCCGTCTTCGATATCCCAGGCCTTGACCTTGCCATCCCACCCGCACGTGACAAGCTTTCGCCCGGAAGGGCTGATCGTCATAAAGTTGACGACCTCCTGATGGCCGTCCAGAGGTCTTCCGCGGACGGCCGCGACGCTGTTGATCAACGCCTCGTAAGCGATCGGTAACATCGGCCTATTTACACGTTGTGTGAGCAGGACGGATTGCCTGGCCAACAGTAAACTTAATGCCGGATTGCGATCTAGCTCGGCCATCGATTGGGCAGCAAGCTCGCGCGAAGTTGCGAACAACAATTGCCGCTCGGCGTCTTTCTTCTTGACCTCCAGTTCGCCAATACTGGTAGAAAGTGCCGTGTTTTTCTCCTCCAGTTCCGCCTTCTTACTTGCCAAGTCGTTGAAGTAATATCCCGAGGTTGTCACTACGATCAGTAGAAAAACGGTAACAAGATTGCACAACGATGGATTACGTGTATAGAACAAGCTGGCTCGGCGGAGCGCGCTGACTGGTCGAGCTTGGATCGGTTCTCTATTCAAGAACCGGTGCAAGTCGTCCGCCAGTGCTTCCGCGGATTCGTAGCGCCTGTGCGGTTCTTTGGCGAGGCATTTCAAGCAGATCGTTTCTAAGTCTCGCGGTAACTTTGGCTGCAATCGTGTCGGAGGAACGGGTTCGTTTTCCCGCACCATTTGCAACAAGGCAGCCACGCTATCGGTTTGGAATGGCGGCCGGCCCGTCAGTAGTTCGTACAGGATTGCTCCGAGTGCGTACGTGTCTGAATGCGGTCCGATGTTGTGGAGCTGTGCGGCGGCTTGTTCTGGAGCCATGTACCATGGCGTGCCCAACAGCATGCCCGTCTGTGTTTGCCCGTGATCCGAATCAAGCTGCTTGGCCAAACCAAAGTCGGTGATTTTAGAAACAGGGACAGGCAGCTCAAGAGAATCGGGTTGCCCGCTGCTCCACATGGATGTATCCAACGGTCCACTTTTGTTGCCATGCAATGTGCAACTGAATTCGGCGGCATCTTTAACAGTTGATCCAGTCTTCTCGCCACCGGTGAATTCCGTCGTGGTGTCTGGCGATCCGGTTGGTGAAAGCTTCAGCAGTATATTTCCGGGCTTTAGATCGCGATGGATGATGTTCTGCTGGTGTGCATAGTGAATCGCGCGCGCTGCTTGCCCGATCAACTTTGCCGACCAACGCGGCGATTGCGGTTGGCGATCGGTATGCTGCTGCAAGGCGCCGCCTTCAACCAACTCCAATGCCAGGAACGACCGGCCGTCGCATTCGCCCACTTCATAGATCTGCACGATCCCAGAGTGATGCAGCCTTGCGATGGATTCGGCTTCCGAACGAAAGCGTTGCCGATCTTTCTGCGAAGCATGTTCTCCCGACAGGATCACTTTTAGCGCGACCAGCCGTTTCAAACGCAAGTCGCGTGCCTTGTAAACGACCCCCATGGCACCTCGGCCCAGCTCGTCAAGGATTTCGTAGTGAGCAATGGAGGAACCCGGCAGAGCTCGTTTATCCGGTTGGGGTGTGGTGTCACCACCCAGCTTGGCAAGCGTGTCGGAGGGGAAAACGTCGTGACAGCCAGGTATGGAGTCGAGTCGATTTGCGTCGTTGGCCTGGGCAACCAAATTCGCGAATGGATCGTCCTGTGAATGGCTCTCCAGAAAGCGATTGCACGTGTCACAACCTTGCAGATGCGATTCGACCTCCACGGCTTGGGCATCGTCTATTTTGCCAACAATAAACGCGCGGAGCAGATCAGGCGCAGGATGAGTGGAAGTTGGATTCATATTCCCGTCGCTGAGTCAAACGAGGTAGGCCATGAAGGGCGCAGGCAATCCAAGGGGATTAAGTGCCCAATGTCAAATGTCTCTGGCCGGCCCGGACTGACACACAAATCAGAAAAGATACATCTCGTCGATTAGATCCGCGGCCATTTGTCGTAGCCGTCGCAACACGCGGGATTTGGCGGTGTGGACGGTAGCGATGGAGACCCCTAGTTCTTCGGCCGTTTGACGGGCTTCGTGTCCTTCGATCACGTAGAACTGGAAAATCTTCAGCGTTTCAGCTTCAAAATCGACGGCGATTCGGGTCAACAATCGATTCACCACAAACCGGTCGTGGGCCTTGTCGAACTCCCGTGAAGCGCCGCTGTTGGGATCTTCCAATTGCTCCAGCATTTCCATAAAAGTCGACGAACCGGTGGCACGCGGGATGTTTCGTTTGCGGAAGTAATTGCGAGTGAGATTTGCCGCCGTGGTTCGCAACCAGTTGCGAAATGCCCCCACGCGGCCATTGTGTTCAAATTCGCCGATCTGCCGCAGCACCACGGTCATCACTTCCTGCGCCAAATCGTCCGCATCACTGGGCTGAACGTTGTAACGACGCAACCAATGCAAAATCAGCGGCCGATACACGTGATCCAACTCTTCCCACGCGTCGGGTTTTCCGTCGGCCAAGTGATGAAGAAAGCTAATCCGAGTTTGATCCATAATTCCGCCGGCTTGTCAGCGTTTTTCAAAAATTCTATTGGAGGCCAATTTAGCAGCTTTTTCGGCCGATTTCACAAGTAAATCGCCTGGCTCTTGAGGGCTTTGCCTAAGAAATGCTGACTTTGCTGTCAGTCGGCTGCGTTGAGGTGAATTTCTCCGTTAGCACGAGACAACAACCATTCACGGAGCCTCACGATGTTCAAGCTTAACCGCCCCACCAAGAAACGTCGCAACCTGCAAGCCCGCCGCAAGAATCGTCGCATGCTGTTTGAAACGATGGAATTGCGACAACTGTTGGCTGCCGATATCGCCTTCAGTCTCAGCAACGACGTGCTGACGATCGATGGAACGAATGAATCAGACGTCGTTTGGGCTTCCGCAGGAACCAACAATGTGGGCAAGTTCACTACAGTCGGTTACCTCGATAGCACTCAAACAAAACATTGGAAAACGTACTACGATGTCAAACAGATTCAGTTTTACGGAAACGACGGTGACGACAGTTTTAACCTCTGGAAGACAGTCGGTCATATTCCCGATGTGTATGCAGACGGCGGCAACGGGAACGATATCCTCTACGGGAACGACGGGAGCGATCGTTTGGTTGGTGGCAACGGGAACGATTTGCTCAACGGTAGAAATGGCGATGACAGCCTGGACGGTGGTGAGGGCAGCGACACGATCTACGGCGGGTCAGCGTTCGATCAGATCATCCCGCAACCTGGCGAACTATCCGCCGGGCTGACTGATGAAAACACGCTGAAAGTCATCGGGCAGGATGGCGAGTTTGAATTTGAATCACCCAACGGCTGGGAAGTGGTGAAGTTCGGCTCGGATTGGACCTATGTGCCTTTGGGAACGGTAACGATGAAGACCGGTTCCAGCTTAGGCAATCTCGACTTCTACTCGACGTTCGTCGTTACGCGCGGCAGTGAACAAAATGACGCGACCGAAGTCGGTGAGGCCAATTCGATCCAAGTTGGCGGTGGTGGGGTCAACGCTCAAAATCAGCTCGACAACATCCTGGGAGACTTGGGTGGCATCGACATTTCCACGACTCTGTTGGGAATCAAGTCCGGCAAAACGGCAAGTGACACAACCGATGTGCCCGACGGATTCTTGTACGATAGCCAGCCGTACCTCGTGACAGACCTCGGGGCAGGGTTCGAAGCTTCATACGGTGGTGCGAGTATTTCCGCAGGCGCGGGACTAACGGTCATTTCCGATCCCACCGAGCCCTTTGTCTACATCAATCTGGATATGGATTTATTCGGGGTCGCCGGCGAGATCGCTTATTCCAAAGATGGCCATCTGGAATACACTCCCACGCAAAAGCCGACGGACTGGAACGAAGGCAGCTTCCAAGGTCACATTTACGCTGCAACCGGCGTGAGCTTGGGTGAAGCCGCCAGTCTGTCTGGATCGATTACGATCGATCTCGATGCGGATGATGACGGCCAAAACGAAGTCTCAGGCAAGCTGGATGGTTCCAACTTTGCGGATGTGGCGTTCGGCGACGGCGACTTCCTTGACCTACTGACTGATCCGGGCGTGGATCTGAACTTGACGGACTTGAACATCGGCTTCAATGGATCGGTTGACGTGGAATATGGTGTCGCGTCGGTGCAGATCGGTGAAGGCTCGGTGATTTTCGACGGTCAAAAAGCCGGTGTATTCCTGCATGGCGAAGCGAGTGATCCATTCTCGGGAACCGCTTTGAAAAAGTTTGACTTCCTCAGCAGTTCCAAGTTCGATTTTGAGGTCGACGGTTCGTTTGCCGAAATCGATTCCGTCTTCGACCTGGATGCTCCCAAAAAAGTTCACCTTACCGCCGATGGAAAGTACAAGAACAGTCAACTCAAAGCGGATGCTCACTTCGCACTTTCCTCGCAAGGCTTTGCCCAAAATCCCAACGGTTTACTGTACGTCAGCGGTTCCATGGACACGCTAGGACAGAACATCGATTTTAATGGCTATGTTGGCAAAAACGGCGTCGTCGATGTGATCGGCAGCGTGACGGTTGGCGACAAGTTCAGCAAATGGGGAATTGGCATCGATACGACGAGCGAATTCGCGTTCGGATTCAGCGGCAACGTTGTCCAAGGCAATGTCTCTCTTGGTGCCAGCGTCACCACGACTTTGTCTGGCACCGCCAAGATCGCCGGGCAAAAGTTCGGTGCTTCCGGCAGCGTCTCCTTGGATGTCGGTCTTGATCTCAATGGCGGCGTCCCCTCGTCCGCCGAAGTCACGGCCAGCGGCGACCTGACGATTTACTACGGAGTTGGCAAAAAGAAAGTCGGCGATTCGATGAAGGTGGAAATTACCGATGAAAAGCTGAAATTCAAGTTGCCAGAAATCGGCTGGACGACGGTTGCCAAATGGTGAATTCTGTTGCTCGACTAATCACAATCGGTGCCTGAGCACCCCACCCGAGAGCACTGACAACACATTTGTCAGTGCTTTTTTGGTTTGCGCAGCGAAGCTGGCATACCCTGGCGGTCAATTTTGAAGTTGCGCGATTCACGTTTTCCACCGACGCTAGCCGCAGAAAACGCATAAGAAATGGTAACCCGACGCGTTAGCGAGGGATGAACTACGAGCAGTCGAAATCGGCACAACGGCATCCGTCGCTGACGCGGCGGGTTACAAAAAACAATGCCTGTTGCAAAAGGGCAATTTCAAAACTTACGTTTCCGGTTTCACTTTCGCAAAAGGGCGACTTCAAAATCGGTCATTGAGGCCCCCGCCAGGCGATCCGTCCCCAGGGGGAGAGCGCCAAGAACCGGAATGGTGGTGCGCCCGTGCGTGGCGCACTCCATTCGGTTCTCAATTCTCGCGCTCCACCGGTCTTACTCCGTTGGTTCGGGTGGCGCGTGTCCGAATTTGGCGGTGTACAACTTCGCGAACTTCTCCGCCCGTGAGGGGTCACACTTGAAGCATTGCGACTCGGCTCGATTGTGCTCCTCGCACCAATCCCCTTTGGCCTTAAAGTCATCGGCAGCCTTGGCGCTGCACATGCTGCACTCTTCCTCAGGGATGCCATGTTCGGTGCACCACCAGCCGCCGTGGTCGTGGCCTTCACCCTCGGCATGGTCATGCCCTTCGTGAGAATCCGCGACAACTTGGGGCGTCCCTTGGTCGCTCGCCTGTTGGCCGCAGCCCGCGTTTGCGAGGACGGCGAGCGCGACGATTGTGAACGAAACGGTCGTCAGTTTAAACAACTTCATTACTTCCTCCTTGAGGTTCATACCTCGTCTCAAAAAAACAAAACATCAGTCATCTTCCGCACGAGAAAGTTGAGGCCGCCGCGCTGGTCCGGTTCGGTCCTCTGCCTCCCGTGGTTCAGCTTGCTCGGATTTGGGTTCGACGGGTCCGGCAAAGACCATGTACAGGACGCGCAGGACGAGTAGCGACATGACCGTCGCACTGATGACGCCGCCAATGACGACCGTTGCCAATGGCCGCTGGACTTCGGCTCCCATGCCAGTATTGAGTGCCATCGGTACGAAACCGAGAGCCGCGACCAGCGTCGTCATCAGCACCGGGCGCAACCGTGTCATCGCGGCGGTCTCAACCGCCTCTTCCAGTCCCATGCCCTGTCGACGCAGGCGGCGAATCGTGGATACGAGTAGCATGTCGTCGAGTACGGCGACCCCGGACAACGCTACGAAACCGATCGCCGCGGAAATCGAGAACGGCATGTCACGAACCCACAGCGCGATGATCCCGCCCGTCCAAGCGAATGGGACACCCGTGAAGACACGAATCGCATCAATGATATTGTGATAGGTCAGATACAACAGGCCGAAGATCAGAGATATGGCCAGCGGTACGACAACCATCAGTCGCCGCTGGGCACTGATCAAGTTTTCGAACTGGCCGCCCCATTCCAGGTGGTACCGTCCAGGCGGCAATTTGACTTCTTCGTCGATGCGTCGCTGGGCTTCCGCCACGAAGCTTCCCATGTCCCGACCGCGGATGTTGGTCGAGATCGTAATTCGCCGGTATCCCCATTCACGGGTGATGGTCGAGGGGCCCTCGACCACCTTGATGTCGGCCAGTCTCTGGAGCGGAATTCGCTCGCCGGACACGGTGCGGATCTGAATCGCGCCGATGGACGCCGCGTCGCGACGAAACGGTTCGGGTAATCGAACAACGAGCGGAAAGCGAAGTTGCCCTTCGTAAACTTCACCAAGTTGTAAGCTACCGAGTGCTTCGACGAGTTCGAGGACCTGTTTGGCCGAGACACCATAGCGGGCGATCTCGTCTTGTCGAACTTTGATTTGGAGGACCGGCTGCCCCGTGATCTGCTCGACCGCCACATCGGCACTGCCGTCGATTGATCGAAGCACCGCCTCGATGTCTTCCGCAACGTCGACCAACGTATCGAAGTCATCGCCGAACAACTTTACCGCGACGTCGGAACGGATGCCGCTGATCATTTCATTGACGCGCATTTCGATCGGCTGCGTCATGGCGATCCGTTGACCGGGTAACTCGCGCAGCGACTGCTGAACCAGTGACGTCAGCTCGGCCTGGGTCTTCGCGCGGGTCCACTGCTGCCGACTCTTGAGGGTGATGAACACGTCCGTCAGCTCAATCCCCATCGGGTCGGTCGCCACTTCCGCGCTGCCGATGCGACTCCAGACATGCTCGACTTCATTCGGAAACTCGTTCAAAAGCGTCTGTTCCATCTGCGTGTTGTAGCGGACGGACTCGTCGAGGTCGGTGCCAGCCAGCCGCACCACGTTAATGGCCAGGGCTCCTTCGGACAGTTTCGGCACGAACTCGCTCCCCAAGTTCGGTGCGATCAGCCCAAAGGCGATCACCAATACGCCCAGTGCGAATCCGATGACCGCCACTCTCTGGTGCATGGTGAAATGCAGCACCGGCTGGTAGGCGCGCTTGATCCAGCGAATCAGAAACGGCTCACGTTCCTCAATGCGTTTGGGCAGCAGATAGCTCGCCAACACCGGCATCAGGGTCAGCGAGAGAATCATCGAGCCGGCCAGCGCGAAAATCACGGTGAGCGCCATTGGACGGAACAGTTTGCCTTCGACACCTTCCAGCGTGAGGATCGGCAGGTAGACGATCATGATGATCAATTCACCAAACATCGTCGGTTTGCGGACTTCGATCGCCGCTTCGCGCACAACGTCAAGTTTCGTCTGGCCGGTGGGGATTCCTTGTGACAGACGTCGGACGCAATTCTCGATCATCACCACCGAACTGTCGACGACCAGACCGAAGTCGATCGAACCGAGGCTCAGCAAACTCGCGGCAATGCCGAACCGCCACATGCCCGAAAAGGCACACAGCATGGAAAGCGGGATCGCAAGCGCCACAATCAAACCGGCACGCAGGTTTCCCAGAAAGAGGAAAAGAATCGCGATGACCAGCAAACCGCCTTCAAACAGATTCTGCTCAACGGTGCCAATCACGTGATCGACCAATTCCGTACGATCGTAGACGGTCTCGACCTCGACGCCGGGCGGCAATGTGGCTTTGACTTCCGCCATCTTTAACTTGAGCGAGTTCGTTACATTGTGACTGTTTTCCCCCATGAGCATGAAGCCGAGACCATAGACCACTTCACCTTTGCCGTCGGCCGTCACGGCACCTCGTGGCCGATCTGGACGTCCGCCACGTCCCGTACGCGGATCGGGACCCCGTCCTTGGCCCGGATGACAATGTTCTCGATCTGTTCTGCGTTGACGGTGCGGCCAATCCCGTGGACCAGCAGCATTTCCGCATTCCGCGTGATGTTTCCGCCGCCGACGTTGCGGTTGTTTTCTTTCACGGCCGTGACGACTTCGTCAAACGTCAAGCCGTGCTTGATGACCTGATTGGGGTCGATGCGGACCTGATATTGCTTTTCATAGCCGCCCCAACTGTTCACTTCCGCCGAGCCCGCGACGGTTCGCATCTGCGGACGAATCACCCAATCGTGAATCGTTCGCAATTCCGTCAGCTTTTCGACACGCCGTGCCTGGGGAAGCGAGGCCATGTCGACGCCGTCGGCCCGCACGACGTAATGAAAGACTTCGCCCAGCCCGGTCGAGACAGGGCCCATCTTCGGTCGCTCGATTCCGGCAGGCAGTTCGACAGTCGCCAGCCGTTCGCCGATCAATTGCCGAGCGAAATAGATGTCCGTTCCATCCTCGAACGTGACGACGACTTGCGACATTCCGAATTTCGAAATCGACCGAAGTTTCTCTAAATCGGGAAGCCCACTGATCACCTGCTCGATTGGAAAAGTTATCTGCTGCTCAACTTCCTCAGGTGACAGCGACGGCGCCGTGGCGTTGATCTGCACCATGACCGGCGTGGTGTCCGGGAAGGCGTCGACGTCGAGGTATTGCAGCGACCAGGCCCCGGCGGCGATCACGACGGCAACTGCCACCAGCACCACGGCTCGATTCCGCAACGAGATGTCGATCATCCAATTCAACATGTCCATTCCCTTACGGGCCAATTCCCCAAGTGCCACGTCACGTGCGTTGCGGTCCGACCGGACCGGTTTAATGTTCGCACAGTCACCCAGCGCCGAGGTTGCCTTTGAGCAGTTCGGCTCGTAAGACGCCACTCCCCTTGGTTACAACGACCTCGTCCGGAAGCAGCCCGGCGATCAACTCCGTG
>JAUIHJ010000771.1 GCA_030432015.1 bacterium | reverse complement strand
ATAAACGGGTCGCAACCGTGCAGTTTTTTGACTCGGCGTCCCCCAAGCAGTACGTGCTGGCATTCAGTCAGCTCGAGCCCGTTCCGCAGTAAGTTAAGCGGCGGCAGGCATTACCGCAGGCTGCAACCTGACATCCCTGCGGCACCAACAAGAACGCAACTTCAAAACGAACGCGTCGGGTGACCATTTCTCCCACGTTTTCAGCAGCGAGAGACGGTGAAAAACATCAATCTCGCAATACCAAGTCTGACGCTGCGGGCTGCCACGGCCGCAACGAATCTGCGTCCAAGGTGAAACGAAGCGCTAATCGATCTTCACATGCCCGGTCGCTGGATCAAGAACAAAAGGCTGGTTCGTAACCGGGTTGAGCGGAATTGGTTCAGAGTAATATCCCAACGTGTGAAGCGTCTCGAGATCGGGTGGCGTGAGACCGGTGTCGAAGTAGTATTTTTCCAAGGCGTCGTTAAGATCGGCACGATATTGTGCAGCCCCGGCTTGCTTGGCAGCGACCGTTGACGCCACGATCCGTGGAACCACGATGGCTGCAATCACGCCCAGAATCGTGATGACAGCGAGCAACTCCAGGAGCGAAAATCCGCGTGCTCGAGATCTCAAATGCATGTTGGTATTTCCTCGACCTGCCCAGTTCTCGGTTTTTTAAGGCCCACTTAATAATAGGTCGCGAATCACGAGAAACCGAAGAACTGGACGACGGTTTGTGCGGATTTTCTGGAGAAAGTTTTCCCCGGAATCTGCCGGAGGGTGCTGGTCGGCCCAGGTGACCAGTGCTGCGTACGCGGAAGTCTTGGCCGTACATTCGCTGCGACCCCGCTGATTGTCCGCGCATGGCCAACCGGGCGAGGCGTCATGTTCCGGAAAACGGTCACTGTCCCGACGGGCCTCAAGGCGAACCCACACCCTCGAATGTTCAGGGGGAAATTCGCTTCCGCGTGTTGCTCACGGGTATATTGGCGTGAATTCGATTCCGCTTCACCAACCACGCGAGAGGGGCGTTATGACCACGACACCACGCAGAGATTTCCTCAAGGCCGCCGGCATGAGTGCTGCGGCCCTTTCGGTCGCCAACCAGGTAACGCACGCGGCGGCAAATGAGCGGATCGTTGTCGGCGTCATCGGACCAGGCGGCATGGGGACGGTTCATACGCGTCTGTTGGCGGCTCGCCAGGATGTCGAGGTCCGTTATGTCTGCGACGTCGATCAAGGTCGTTTGGCGAAAGCGGCCGAAGTCGTGCGGGCGACCAGTGGTCGAGCCCCCCAGGTGACGACCGACCTCCGCAAGGTGCTCGATGACAAACGTGTGGACGCGGTCTTCATTGCCACCCCTGATCACTGGCATGCACCGGCATCCATCCTGGCGTTGGACGCCGGCAAGCACGTGTACGTGGAAAAACCGTGCTGCCACAATATTCGAGAAGGCCGACTGATGGCCGACGCCGTCAAGCGTAGCGGCAAGTTACTGCAGGTTGGGACACAGAGTCGGAGCACGGACGTCGTTCGCGAAGGGATCCAGCGAATCCGTGAAGGCGAAATCGGCGAAATTTTGGTGGCCAAGGCCTGGAACAGCCAGCGGCGGGGATCGATTGGCAAGACACGTCCCAGCAATCCGCCGGAAAACCTGGATTACGACCAATGGGTTGGGCCAGCACCGATGGTCCCCTACCGTTCAAACCTGCTGCCCGCCGTCTGGCGGTGGTGGCATAACTTTGGCTGCGGCGATATCGGCAACGATGGTGTGCATGATATCGACGTCGCGCTGTGGGGCCTCGGTGTTCAGACACACCCGTCGACGGCAACCTGCCTGGGCGGCAAGTATTTTTTTGACGACGACCAGGAATTTCCTGATACCCAGTATGCAGCCTTCGAGTATCCGCTGGAAGGCGAACCGTCCGGCCGCAAGAAGCAACTGATCTTTGAACAGCGAATTTGGTCGCCGTATCCACTGGAAGGCTATGACAATGGCGCCGCGTTCTATGGAACCGCCGGCGTGCTGATTCTGGGCCATACATCCGGATGGCGACTGTACGGTCCGCGGATGAAACTCATCGCGGAACGGCACGGCCCGGTAACACTCCCTGCGCATCACTCGAATTTCTTTGCCTGCCTCCGGGGCGAGCAAGCCGAGCTTAACGCCGATATCGACGTCGGGCATCGGGCAGCGACGATTGTCCACTTGGCCAACATTGCGGCCCGCGTCGGCAACGTGCTGCACTTCGATCCCGCGGCGGAACGCATCACCAACAACGCGGCCGGCGATGCGTTGGTGCAGAGGGACTATCGAGCGGGCCACTGGGCGGTCCCTGAGGGCGTTTCGGCCTCGTCATGAGACACAAGGTCCTTTGATCTGGTATCTTCGCCGATACTCCAGTGACACGATTTCGCATTTCCGGGCAAGGACTCTTGAATGAGCGTATTGACGAACCCGCTTGTGATACTCACCATCGCCGTCGCGATCGTGTTGATCAGTATCCTGAAGTTCAGGCTCCACGCGTTTCTGGCGTTGACGCTGGCGGCGTTGGTGGTCGCATCGCTGACGCCCGAGCGTGTCGCCGAGCGATTTCTGATCGAAAAGGGTGGGATCGAGTTTTCTTCCGATGGTACGATTTCCTCGACGTTGCTGCACGTCGGCAGCAAGCAGGCCGCCAGTGTTGGCATGCAGTATCTCGTGATGCGACTCGATCCGGCATCAGGAGTCATGGCGGAGGTGGGGATCGTGGAGATCACCGCGATCGACGAGGACGCCCCGGGTGGTCCCCGCGCCCGCGTGGTGGCCGTCGGCACCTCGCCGGAAGTACCGCAAGCCGGCGATACAATCATTCATCCGTTGGTATTGCGCGACGCCCATGCAAAAGCCAGCCAGACGATTGGTGAAAAAGTGGCGGGTGCATTTGGCACAACGTGTGGCAAGATCGGTATCTTGATTGCGTTGGCGGCGATCATTGGAAAATGCCTGTTGGATAGCGGTGCGGCCGATAAGATCGTTCGATCGGCGCTGAAAGTGGTCGGCCAGCAAGGTGCGCCGGCTGCATTTGTCGGCAGCGGTTTTCTCTTGGGGATTCCCGTTTTCTTCGACACGGTGTTCTACCTGATGATGCCTCTGGGGAAGGCGATGCGGATGCGTACCGGCGGTAACTACCTGCTCTACATCCTGTGCATCGTTGCCGGAGGGACGATGGCCCATTCGCTGGTGCCGCCAACGCCGGGGCCGCTGCTGGTCGCCGAAGAATTGGGGGTCGACCTGGGCTTGATGATCGTGGCCGGTTGCCTGATAGGTATGTGCAGCAGCACGGCAGCCTTCTTTTATGCGCAGTTTGTCAACCGTCGCGCCGAAGTGCCGTTACGCGAGTCCACGGACTTTTCGCTGGCTGAACTCGAAGCCTTAGCGCAGCGGGACGAAAACGAACTCCCGCCACTGTGGCTTTCGGTCATGCCGATTGTGTTGCCGGTGGTGCTGATCGCCGGTAATACGGTCCTCACAGAATTGGATCTGATGAGCCGGGGTGGCATGCTGGAGTACCTGATGGCGACCCTGGGTAACAAAAACATTGCGTTGGCCATCGCCGCGGTGATCGCCATTGGATTGATGGTTTGGCAGCGCCGCGAATCGCTCGGCCAGCTGGCGGAGCCGCTGCAGGGTGCAGTCGCCAGTGGCGGCGTCATTATCTTGATTACCGCGGCGGGCGGTGCCTTTGGGGCGACGCTGCAACAAACGGGCGTTGTCAGCATGATCCGTGGATTACCAC
>JAUIHJ010000770.1 GCA_030432015.1 bacterium | reverse complement strand
TGCTGCTTCTGCCTTTCCGCCCTCGCCAGTCTGGTGCTGATCAATCCAGCTTGGGGAGAGCAGTCCGACGTACTTGTTTATGGTGCGACACCGAGCGGCATTGCCGCTGCCGTCAGTGCGGCTAAGTCTGGCGCGCGTGTGACGCTCGTCGAGCCCACCGATCGGATCGGCGGGCTGGTCACCAGCGGACTCTCCAACACCGATTTTCGCTCCCTGGAATCGTTGACCGGTTTCTTTCGTGATTTCGCCGACCGTGTCCTGGCCGATTATCAACATCGATACGGTGCAGCGTCCGCTCAGGCCGTGGCCAGCTTTCAGGGGACGCATGGCGAGCCGTCGGTCAACCTGCGCATCTTGCAGCAAATGCTGGCCGAACAATCGCGAATCACCGTCGTTACCCAGTCCACCGTCGTATCCGTTATAGCGACGGACCTCATCCGTGGCAGACAACGTATCGTGGCAGCTTCGTTCCGCAGCACGCCCCGTGCCGGCACCGTCGCCGAAGCACCGACGACCATTCACGCGAAATTCTATATCGACGCCAGCTACGAGGGCGATTTGATGGCGTTGGCGCACGAGCCGTTCGCCGTGGGACGCGAATCACGCCGTCAGTATGGCGAGCCTCTGGCTGGAAACGCGCGGGGCGAAGCGGACGGCCAGGTGCAGGGCTACAACTTTCGCCTGGTGATGACCGAAGTTGCCGAGAATAAGCTGATGCCGGTCGCACCCACCGGTTACGACCGCGAAGACTTCGCCGCGATCCTGCAAATCTTTACCAGCGGCCGGCGGACGCGCGTCTTTGCCGACGATCGGAGCGGAATTTTTCGCGCGCACATGCCGCTGCTGCCCAACGGAAAAGCCGATGTCAACGACACGCCTCACGCCCCCGTCCGCCTGTCCATGCCCGATATCAACGACGCCTACCCGACTGGTGACGCGGCAACTCGCGAGCGGATCGTGCAACAGCATCGCTACTACAACGTGGGGCTCTTGTACTTCCTGCAAAATGATGCGGCAGTTCCCATCGCCATTCGCAATGACGCGCGCCGTTGGGGCTGGTGTCGTGACGAATTTGCGGAGTCCGGTGGCATTCCCCCCAAGCTATACATTCGCGAAGCGCGGCGTCTGGTTGGCCAGCATGTATTCACAGGGCATGACACCATGCCCGCACCGAACGACGCACGCGGCCGACTGCACCGGGACAGCATCGCGATCGGCGACTACGTCCACAACTGTCACGGAACGGGACGCAGCGGTTCACGATTCGACGGAGAACATGACGGCGAGTTTTACAAACACGTACCGCCGTACCAAATCCCGTACGGCGTCATCGTGCCGACAAAGTCGGAAAATCTGCTGGTCCCCTGCGCGTGCTCGGCGAGCCACTTCGGCTTCGGCGCGTTGCGGTTGGAACCAATCTGGTGCTCATTAGGACAGGCGGCCGGTTGGGCCAGTTCGATTTGCATCGCAGAAGAGACGCCCGCGCAATCCCTCGACATCGATCGACTTCAGGATCTACTCCACGCCGACCGCAGCGCGACCATCTATGTCTCGGATGTTCCGCCGACGGCGATAGAATTTCCCACGGTGCAGTGGTTAGGCACGCGCGGCGCGTTCCACGGACTCGCCGCGGCAGATCAACCCAAACCCACGTCGTTGGGAGGACAATATAGCGAGGCCTTTCCTGGCCATGCTGTGGAACTCGACAAACCACTCGACGCGGAACTCGCCAAACGCTGGACGCAACTTGTTACGGAGGCCGGCGCCGACGTCAGGGGGCCCTTTCACACCCGACGAGACTTTGTGCACGGAATACGTAAGCGACGTTAAACGCCGCTTACATGCGGCTCAACCAGGTTCCAGCCTGCCCCGCCCCTCGCAGTGATGAGAGGGTCATCCTGCGGTGGCTCCGCAAACACTTAGCGCGCCACTCCTTACCCGTGCGTTCCCGCGAGATAGGCGGCCGCCGTGGCGTCGGATGGCGAGTTGAAAATCGTGTTCGCCGGGCCCTGTTCGATAATTTCACCGGCACCTTCACGCAACCAGAACACGGCCACGTTGTCGGCGAGCCGGCGGGCCTGCGCCAGATTGTGCGTGACAATCACGATGGTGTATCGCCCGCGAAGCTTTCGAATCAAGTCTTCCACATGCCCCGCAGCGATCGGGTCGAGCGCACTACATGGCTCGTCCATCAGCAGGACGTGTGGTTCGAGCGCCAATGCACGGGCAATGCAGAGTCGTTGCTGCTGGCCACCTGACAGTTGCGATGCGGACTGCTCCAGCCGGTGCTTGACTTCCTCCCAAAGTCCGACCGCGCGCAGGACGCGCTCAGTGATCTCATCGAGTTGTGGCCGCCGGCGCACTCCGTGCTCGCGCAAGGCGAGTTGAATGTTGCGACGAATGGAGATGGGAAATGGGTTGGGCTTTTGAAAAATCATCCCCACACTCCGCCGCAATTCGGCCGGTTCGCGAACCTCGCGGTGAATATCACAGCCGTCAATCAGAATCCGGCCAGTCACTTGAGCGTTAGGTACAAGGTCCGTCATCCGGTTCAAGGCCGACAGGAAACTGCTTTTTCCACAGCCAGACGGTCCGACGACCGCCATAATGCTGCCCTCGGCAATGGATAGCGTCGCGTCCCGCACTGCAATCTGCGTCCCATACCGAACCGTAAGCCGCTCTGTCTGAATCATCGTGATCCCTCGCGACGCGGAGCCATCTTCAGTCCGGCGAATTGCATCAATGAAACCGCGCACAGATTGATCAGGACGAGCAGCCCAATCAGCACCGACGCGGTCGCATAGGCTCGCGGGCTACCACCGGGGACGTTCATCGCCAAGTCATAAATATGGACACTCAACACGCGACCTGAATCCGTCAGGGCGCCGGGCATCCGCGTCACGTAACCGGCCGTAAAGATCAACGCTGCCGTTTCGGCCAAGGCTCGGCCAATGCTGAGCACTAACCCGGCGCCCATCGCCGGCGCTGCCGCCGGCAGTATGACGCGCCAAAGTGTCGCGGTGCGCCCCAAACCCAGTCCGGCAGCCGCATATCGATAGTCATTGGGCACCGCCCTAATCGCCTGCTCAGTCGTTCGAATCAGGATCGGCAGGACCATACAGGCCAACGTGAGCCCGCCAGCCAGAATGGAATAGCCCATTCCCAACGCCACGCAGAAGAAGGCGTTGCCAAACAATCCGAAGACGATCGACGGCACAGCGGCCAGAATATCGAGGCACTTGCGGACGAATCGTGAGAAACGGGAGGACGCGTCAATTCTCTCGGTCAACGCCAATGCCGCCGCCAGCGCCAGCGGTCCGGCCACGCCCAGTGTCACGCCGAGCACCAGTAACGTGGACACCACCATCGGGCCGATACCGCCCGACCGTCCCGCATCCTCAGGTGCGGCGACAAAGAACGATCCGCTCAACTGTGAAAGGCCGTGCAAGAATATATCGCTCAGAATCCAAAGCAAGATGGTCACCACGCCGATCGCGACGCACCACAACATCACCGTGGCAAACTGCTCGATTGACCAGCGGTTGCCGCTCCGTGCCCGCAACGCTGCGGCCACCGAACCGGGTCGACCTTTATCCGGCATCAGGCTGACCTCCACACCAATCCGCCAACAGGACGAAACCGGCGACGGCGGCCATGAGAATCAGGCCGCTGACGAAGAGGGTCGAACGGTGGGCGCTGGTCGCATAGCCCATCTCCAAAGCAATATTGGCCGTCAATGTCCGGCCAATATTGCTTTGGAGAT
>JAUIHJ010000030.1 GCA_030432015.1 bacterium | reverse complement strand
CCGCGTCGAGCCGCAGGGAGGGGTATGGCTTCAGCATGCGTGTGGGGTTGAACCGGCGACAACGCGTTCCCGCCACTCAACAAACGCAACGACAGCTTCATCTCGGCGGTGCGAGACGGAAACAGTAAGCCGATGACGACATTGATCCCGCCACAACCGGTCTGCGATCGACAAGCGTGGTGGCGGACGGGACCACGGCGGGCGGGACCATGGCCTTGGTCATGCAATGCTTCACTCCAACCTTTGAGAACCTTTGAGGGCCATCCCAAGGGAGCGCTGGCCGGGATTGTATCGCGCGCCGTATCGGCACGGATTGAATATGGGGAACTGCGTATGTTGTGCCGGTTGTGTCGGACAGATTCCGCTTCAATCGATCCAAGTTGTTGTCGACGACACGATTCGCCTAAAGCCCTGGGCCGTTGTGGGCATCCCCCCGGCGGCGGCCGGAAGTTGGCCCGGAATCGGGCGCCGCAGGACGAACCGAAGCGCGCCACTCTCAGCGGGCTGAGCCTCGGCGACGCGATTTCAAAGCAAGTTGATCACAACTCACCTGGCTCTCGCGACGCGCTCTGACGCCATGTGGGAGCGCCTCTGACCGCCGGTTATTCACCCGCGTGGGCTCGTGTCATTCCAGCCCAAGAATTTTCTGGCAAATTGGATTAGGCTTGCGCGGGTCGCGAGGCCGACATGGATTAAGGCGAGTTCATTGGCTGGTTTGACAAGTTGGCCGAACGTCAGCGGGCAATTTCGCAGGGAGGCGAACGATGATTTTCAAGTGCAGGTTGACCGTTGTGGCCGCCATCGCAATCGGTGCGGCGCTCAGTGGCACGCGTACCGTGCATGCGCAGACTTTTGGTGTTGAGCTCCACAACAATCTGATGTCGGCGTCCGGAGGTATGGGCGGGGTAAGCATTGCAGAGCCGCAAGATCTTACTTCCGGGATCAACGGCAATCCAGCAAGCCTCACGCAGTTTGCGGGCACTCAGTTTACGTTCGGCGGCGCCTGGGCAGAACCGACGATCAACATGAACCAGCAGGCACCCATCCCGACAATGAATCCGGTCATCGATCCGTTCTCGGCGAAGTCGACGGCGCCGGGCGTCCCGGTGGGTAACATTGGCCTCACTCAGGATCTCAATGAGTTGGGGCTGCCAGCAACGTTTGCTATCGGATTCATTACGACCAGTGGTGTGTTTGCGGACTATCGGCAGGAGCCCAATAGCAACGGCACGAATACCGGCTTGGCGCTGTTCTCGCTGCCGGTCGCGGTTGGTGTGGACTTGAACGAGTCCTTGTCGGTGGGCGCCAGCATGGCGTTGGGGATCGCCTTCTTCGATGGCCCGTTCGTGGGCGCGGGCGGAATGACTCCGGACTACGCGCTTCGCGGCACGGTGGGCGCTGACTATTGCCTAACCGACACCACGACCCTCGGGGCCTACTATCAAACCCAACAGTCCTTCACGTTCGACAACGCGATCCTGTTGGCTAACGGTGCAGTCCGCAGAGATATTGAGATGGATCTGCCGCAGAATATCGGTGTCGGTCTCGCCAATCGCTCGCTGATGGACGGAAAGCTGCTGGTTGGCGTCGATGTCCTCTACAAGCTGTGGAGCGAGACCGATTTATTCGGAGCAGTCTACGACAATCAGTGGGTCGTCCAGTTAGGCGCCCAGTACACCATGGGACGCATTCGACTTCGAGCCGGCTATACCTGGGCCGAAAACCCGATCGACCAAACACCGGATTTGAATGTGGGTGGCATCCCGTTGGGCGACCTGCCGGCTGTCCGCTACACCCAGGGGCTTCTCGCCGTCACGAACCAGCATCGCATTTCCGCCGGCGTCGGAGTTGTGGATGTCTTGCCTGGCATCGACATGGATCTGATGGCTGGCGGGATGTTCCGCGATACGGAACAACTCGGAGATTTCACCGAGACCTCGGTCGAAAGCTATTGGATCGGGGTTGGCCTGACTTGGCGCTTCGGTCGTGGTGCCTGCCAGGATTTGACGACGCCCGACAGTTGGTACAGCGGCAAATAGACTGCCTTGTGCCTGGTGGTCGTGCCTCGGGATGATCCAAACGGGCCCCCCGCCGGACGCTCCACCGCGGTGAACGTCGCTTATTTGGTCGTCGGCCGTCGCGGTAGTCGCGTTCCATCGCTGGAAGGCTGGGGCGAGTTCAGGGAAGCGGGTAACATTCCCCGCACGCTTAAACCTTTGCGAACGTGCGCAAACTTTCCCTGTGCGCGTCACCGGTTTGCCCTTGGCGATTACGTTTGTTGCGCGCGATCATTAGTGGCGAACTAGTGGTTGGCGGGCCGTTCCTGGGTCGCCACCACGGCAACGAATCTAACGCAAAGGAAAACCTGAAATGAAAGTCATTATTGTGGGAGGCGTCGCAGGTGGTGCTTCGTGTGCCGCACGCCTCCGCAGGTTGGATGAGAAAGCCGACATTTTGATGGTCGAGCGTGGACCGTATGTCTCCTACGCGAACTGCGGGCTGCCGTACCATGTGGGTGGCGCGATTGAAAAGGAGTCGAGTCTGTTCGTGGCGACCGAAGCGACATTTCGTCAACAGTTCGCCATCGATTGCCGGACGCGCTGTGAAGTCGTGGGTATTTCGGCGCACCAAAAAACAGTTGAACTGAAGAATCACGTGACCGGGGAGATCACGACCGAACCATATGACAAGCTGGTGCTATCCCCCGGTGCGGCGCCGATTCGCCCACCGCTTGAAGGAATCGACCTGCCGGGAATCTTTTCAGTTCGAACGGTACCCGACGCCAGGCAGATGCGTGAGTGGTTGGAACGGGGCGCCACGATGCCATCCGGCATGGACAAGTCCACTGGCTGCCAGACGATGACGAAGCCGCAGCGGGCGGTCGTGGTCGGCGGCGGGTTCATCGGGCTGGAAATGGTGGAGAACCTCGTCCAACGCGGGCTGGAGGTGACGCTGATCGAGCAGTCCGCGCAGGTCATGCCGCCGCTCGATCCGGAGATGGCGAATCTCGTTCAGCGATCGATGACCAAGCACGGCGTTCGATTGGAGCTGAATGACGGCGTGGCCGAATTCAGGGAAGCGGATCGTTGCACGCTCGAGGTCATCACGAGTTCCGGCCGGACGCACCCGGCAGATATCGTCATTCTGGCGATCGGTGTGCGTCCGGAGACGACGCTGGCCACGATGGCAGGGATCGAGATCGGTCAGCGGGGAGGAATCCGCGTCGACGAACAGATGCGAACATCAAACCCAGACATCTTTGCGGTCGGTGACGCCATCGAGGTCAAAGATTTTGTCACGGGGCAGTGGTCGCTTGTCGCTCTGGCCGGGCCGGCAAATCGGCAGGGGCGGATCGCGGCTGATGTGATCGCCGGACGCGATTCGAGATACCGCGGCACTCAAGGCACTTCGATCTGCCAGATTTTTGAAGCTGCGATTGCTCAGACCGGGGTTAGCGAAAAGACGCTGACAAGACTGGGTGAGACTGATTTCGAGAAGATTTACCTCTATCCGAACTCGCACGCCGGGTATTACCCCGGCGCCAAGATGCTCGCCATGAAAGTACTGTTTCGCAAGTCCGATGGGCGGCTGCTGGGCGCGCAGGTGTTTGGCGAGGACGGTGTGCCCAAGCGGATCGATTCGTTTGCCATGGCGATCCAGATGGGCTGCACCATTTACGATCTAGAAGAGTCCGAGCTTTGTTATGCGCCCCCGTTTGGCAGCGCCAAAGATCCTGTCAACTTTGCGGGCATGGTGGCGGCGGATATCCTCCGTGGCGACATGCCGCAATGCCATTGGGACTCCGCGGGCAATGCGTTTTTGCTTGATGTGCGAAATCCTCCTGAACTGGCCGTGGAATCAATCCCAGGGGCGCTCAACATCCCGCTGCCGGAACTGCGGGCCCGCCTGAGCGAGCTGCCCCGCGAACGTGAAATCCATGTAACCTGCCGCTCGGGGCAGCGGGCTTATTATGCGACGCGGATTCTGTTACAAGAAGGTTTCAACGTGCGCAATCTCGCCGGAGGCATGTTGGCGCGGTCACACGCAGCGTCCGATGCGCGAAGCGGAAGCAGCGGCGGGTGAGGCGCAAGGAGGTCCCTGGATGCGTTGGTTGTTGGTGCCATGGGGCGTTGCGATGCCGGGCCGTGCTGCGGCCGCATGTGGGACGAGCGCGATGGTCTCCATGATGAGCTGCTGCGGGTTCGCGGCGACACGACGACACGGCGCGGCGGCGCATGGTGCATCTGCTCGCCTGGCAGCGCACGACATTACCAAACGGCATGATCCAACGTGTACACCGCTGCATTCCCACAAGCTGCGTTAACATGAATTCATTTGGCGTCGTGCAAGTAACGCGCTGACGCCTGATTCCCAGGAGCGTTGCATGTTTCCAGGCCTGCGTGTCACGGGGCGAGTCCAATCGTCGTTGGAACTGAGTTTCGCCAAGTTGTCAGAGATTCAAGACGGACAGGTTCCCGACGTCAGGGAACTCGACCCGTCGCGACGCGGAACCGCGATCCGCCTGGAAGCACTCTTGGCGTTGGCCCAGCCAGCGGCGGATGCCCAGAAGATCACGATCCAGTCACGAGACGGCTTCGAGTCAAACGTCTCGCTGGATGCCGTCCGCGAGCGCGCGGTCCTGATCTACGCGATCGACGGACAACCGCTTCCGGCAAAGTTCGGCGGACCGATACGATTCCTGGTACCGGATGCTGCCGCCTGTGGCGAGGCAGCGATCGACACCTGCGGTAACGTCAAGCAGATTGCAAGTTTGGTAATCTCCTAATTCAATTCCGAATGCCACTCACCTTGCTTGTGGGGGTCGATGCGGCGTTGATGACTCGCACAACATGCTCGAACGGACGCATCACGAGCCTCGATGTTGTGCGATTCCTCACGCCGAAGTGTTGCGTAACGTCGAAGTGTTCGCGAATGCCGAAGGCGCGGCAGGCGAAATCGCGGGCGGCCACTCCCGGGGATTTTGGCGAGGTTTCACACAAGCAGCAACGTCAGGGGCGTTCATGTCGGCAAGTTTGTGTCGGCGCTTCATGGTCCTAAAATGCGACTTCAATACGCAACGTCAGGCGAGCCCCGGCGTCGTCGTCGGATCTCTCGTTTCGGGCTTGGGTCGTGGGGACGGGGCGCTAATCCGCTTGGATGCTGCAGCGGAAGACACCGAGGTGGCTGGTGATTTGCTCGCAGCGTTCGCTACTTGGTGTAGACGATCTCGGTTTTCCCGATGGTGCCATTGAACGAGAAGGGCGCTTGATCGTAGTAGTCGAGCGATACTGGTGAGTCGCGATCAGTGCCAATGTCGAACGTGGCGTTGCTGGTGAAATGCAATGACATTGCGGTGGGCACACGTCCCTGGCCAACGAGCTTGCCGTTGACCTTTAGCGCCACGTCCATCGGGCCGCCGATCTTGTCGACAAGCGTGGATTGAACCTCAATGGTTGTCTGGCCGGGAGGCAAGGTCTGCTTGGAGCGGATTTTGGTGCGGCGGATCTCGAACAAGTTAAATTCGTAGCAAAGGATTCCGTCTTTGATGTAGCACGTGATCCCGCCGGAAAATCCAGCTAGCGCAAAGAGGACGCCGTTGGCATTTTGCGGAACATCGACGGCCATTGTCAGCCGGCTGCTGACCTTCCCCAGTTTCGGAGCGGCCGATTCAGGCATGCCAGTGATTGGCTGATCGAAGGTCCACTGCGTTAAAGGTGATGCAGGGGCGTCTTCGGGATGGAACAGGGCGGTTGACCAGAGGCCGCCGCCGATGGGGAGATTCTTGTTCTTGGCGGACTCGGCCAGGAAAAGGGCCTTCAATTCGGCGAGCTTCGCGGGCATCTTTTCGGCGAGATCGTGCGCCTGGCTCCAATCCTCATCGATATGGTATAGCTCCCACCGATCGGTCAATGGCGACCAGTCGCGGATCCCTTTGGGAATGCCGCCAACCCAAGGCTCGCGAGGCCCCCTCGCGCTGGCCATCCAGCCGTCGTGATAGACACTGCGGCTAGCCATGATGTCGAAAAACTGCGTCTCCTTGCGGCCCTTGGCCGCCGGATCGGCAAACGTGTAGGCGAAACTCACGCCGTCCAAGGCATCCTGGTGAAATCCGTTGACGATCGCGGGTGCTGGAATTTCGAGGATCTCATAGATTGTCGGGACAATGTCGTTTACGTGATGGAACTGGGCGCGTGGCGAGTTATCGCCCTTGATCGATCTTGGCCAGGAGATCGCCATCGGCTGGCGCGTCCCACCAAAGTAGGCGCCTTGCAACTTTGTTCCCTGATAGGGAGTGCTGCCTGCCCATGCCCACCCGGCATGATACATATTGTCCGTCTTGGCGGAGCCAAGTGCGTCCAGTCCGCCCAGTTCCTTAAGCGCGGCCAGGTGTTCCGAGATTTTGGACGGGATACCGTTTTGGGCCAACTGCTCGCTGATCGTACCAGACAGCCCTTCGGATGAAGAGCCATTGTCGCCCCAGATGTAAAAGACAAGTGTGTTGTCGAGTTTGCCCTGCCGCTCGATTTCGTCAATGATCCGTCCGGCATTGTGGTCGGCGTGTTCCGTGAAGCCTGCGAACACCTCCATGAGGCGCTGCTGGAAGGGCTTTTCGCTCGCCGGGATTGATTCCCACGATGCCATGGTGGCGGGCCGCGGAGTCAGTTGTGTGTTGTGCGGGATCCAGCCCAGTGCCTTCTGTTTGGAAAAGACACGCGTACGATACGCGTCCCAGCCATCGTCGAATTTACCTTGGTACTTGTCGGCCCATTCCTTCATCACCTGGTGAGGGCCGTGCGACGCGCCGGGTGCCCAATACATGAAGAAAGGCTTGTCGGGAGCGTAGGCCGTCTGTTCGCGCAGCCAATGGATCGCATCGTCAGCAATGTCCTCGGTGAGATGATAATGCTCGTTACCCCCAGAGGTCTCCGGTCGTTCGACATAGGTCGTATTGCGAACCAACGTCGGTTCGTATTGCGAGGCCTCCCCGGCGAGAAACCCGTAGAAATACTCAAATCCGTATCCGGTCGGCCAGAAATCGAACGGCCCCTTCGACGTGATCTGTTCCTCCGGAGTGTTGTGCCACTTCCCCCACGCCCCCGTGTTATAACCGTAGGCCTTTAACACCTCCGCCAGTGTGGCGGAAGATTTTGGAATGACCCCGCTGAATCCATCGAAGTCGTTGGCGATCGCGGAAATCTGCCCGTTCCCGACGCGAGTATGGTTGCGGCCTGTCAGCAGGGAGGCGCGGGTCGGCGAGCACATGGCGGTTGAGTGGAACCGGTTGTACGAAATCCCCAGATTCGCGATCCGATCGAGCGTGGCCGTCATGATTTCACCACCGTAGGTCGAAGGTGTGGCGGCACCCACATCATCAATGAGGATAATCAGGATATTGGGCGCATCGGCCGGAAGTCGCCTTGGTTCGATCCGCTTCTTGTAGGTCGATCCTTCGATCGTGACACCAGCCTGCGAACCGGACGGAGTAGGAGGAAAGGGTAGAACATCCTGAGCGACAGCGGAGGCCGAAGTCATGACGACGAACAAGAGGGTCCAGCAGGATCGCATTGAATCTTTTCCTTCGTCCAAAAGGTGAATCGCATCGCCATTACTATAACCCAACGATTACGTACTTGATTGTCCCGGCGGGTTCAAACGGTCAACGTGCTTTATCGACACGGGAGGCGAGTGCGCCCAAATCGCTGCCGCCGTCATACGTTTCCCTGGCGGAAAACGCAGCCGGGACAGGACGTGCGGTCGTCAGCCTGGCAACTTGAGTCGCATCGACACGCACAGCCAACGGTCCGCGGCGCGCTGGTTTTCGCGAGCGAGGTGTACGCGATCATTGTATGGTTGCCGGGCCTGGATAAAGGACGCCGGCAAGTTTGGATCATCTTCACGCAACCCACCTTCGCAAAAACGGTGACCGAGCGGGCCAGAGGCGCGCCGCCCAACGCGATGCTCCGGGGCCCGCCGAGTGAAAGTTCGAGTCCTTCGCGCGGCGCGTTGGCGGCGGCGATGACATCACTGGTCTCGGCGTCAATCCAATGTGATCGTCACTGCGCTTAGTCTGCCGGTGAAGCGGAAGGGCATCTCATAACCGTCCGCGACAGGCGTGCCCGTATCGAAGCCGACGTCAAACGTTTCGTCGAGCGTCACGCGATTGGGGATGCTTTTTTCCACACGTCCATGGCCCGCTTCCTGGCCATTGGCAAACAGCGTGACCGCCGCGCCGGCAAACGGCTTGTCCGCGTCGGTCACATAGACGGCCTTTAGCGTCACCTTGCCAGTCGGCAATTCACCTGTCGATTGAATCGTGTATCGGTCAACTCCGACCAGGTTGTAGTCGTAAACCAGCTTCCCCTCTTTGAGGTACAACCCGTAGCCGGCAAATCGACCTCCCTGGGTCAAGAGCATACCTTCGGCCCCACCCTCTGGAATTTCGACCGTGGCGGTGATCGTATGGCTCTTATGCTTGAGGTCGGGGGCCGCACCTTCGGGCAAGCGGAGCAGATTCGGATAGGTGAATGTCTTGCGCCCCGCCGTCAGGCTCGGCCGGTATTCGACGTTCATCCGTTCCGTTTTTCGATCGTCCAACGGCAGCACACCGTAACGAGCCGCTTCCGCGAAAAACTGCTTGACGAGCTCGTCAAGTTTTTGCGGATGGGTCTTCGCGAGATCGTCGGCCTGGGAAAAATCCTTGTCGACGTGATAGAGTTCCCAAGGCATGTCGAGCAGATCCGCGGGGGGATTCTCGCTGAGCCAAGGAACGCCTCGAATCGCACTGGCCATCCATCCATTGTGGTAGATCCCTTGATTGCCGAGCATTTCGAAGTATTGTGTCGTGCGCCGGTCGGCCGCGTCGGCATCATCGAAGGTGTAGACCATGCTGACACCTTCGACCGGTTTCTGCGCGACTCCGTTGAATTGAGCCGGTGATTCAATGCCGACCAACTCCAGGATCGTGGGGGCGATGTCGATCACGTGATGAAACTGGTCTCGAATCTCACCTCGGGCCTTGATCCGTTTCGGCCACGAGATCGCCACGCCATTGCGAGTGCCGCCGAAGTGGCTGGCAATCTGCTTGGTCCATTGAAACGGCGTATCCATGGCCCAGGCCCAGCCGGCTGGGAAGTGGTTGTAATGCTTGTCGCTGCCAAGCGTGTTAATGGCCGCAATCTTCGCCTCCAACGGTTCGGGGATTGCGTTAAAAAACGTCATCTCATTAAGCAGCCCGTTCAAGCCCCCTTCGGCACTTGATCCATTGTCGCCCGCCATATAGATGACCAGCGTGTTGTCCAACTCGCCGATGGCGTCGATGGCATTGACAACGCGCCCCACCTCGTGGTCGGTGTGCGCCGTAAATCCAGCGAAAACTTCCATCATCCTGGCGTACACCTTCCGTTCGTTCGCCGGCAGCGAGTCCCAGGCAGCAAGGGAATCTGGACGCGGTGTCAATTTCGTGTCGGCTGGGATGATGCCAAGTTCCAGCTGACGCGCGAACGTCCGCTGCCGGTAAGCGTCCCAGCCATCGTTAAACTGACCCTTAAATTTTGATATCCATGCTGGGGGAACTTGATGCGGCGCGTGGGTGGCTCCTGTGGCGAAATAGACGCAGAAGGGGCGCTGCGGCGCGACTGCCTTGGATGCTCGGATCATCCGGATCGCATGGTCGGCGATGTCGGTCGTGAAGTGATAGGGCGAGCCATCCTCGTTGGTTTCGGGCGGCTCAACGCGTTTCTTGTTTTCGACCAGGGCGGGATGGAATTGGTCGGTGTCGCCCCCCACGAATCCGTAAAAGTAGTCGAATCCGAGTCCGTCGGCCCAGCGGTCGAACGGCCCGACCAGGCTGGTCTCCCAATCCGGCACATTGTGGTTCTTGCCAAACCAGGCGTTGGCATATCCGTATTCACGCAGAACTTCTGCGAATGTTGCAGCCGAAGGAGGGATCACGCCAGAATAGCCCGGAAAGCCGGTACCTGCCTCGCCAATCACACCGGTGCCCACCGAATGGTGGTTTCGTCCTGTCAGAAGGGCCGCCCGTGTCGGTGAGCAGAGCGCCGTCGTGTGAAAGCGGGTATACCGCAAGCCACTTTTGGCAATCCGATCGAGCGTCGGCGTGGGGATGCCGCCGCCAAACGTTCCCATCTGACCGAAGCCGCAATCGTCAATCAGTACGATGAGGATATTCGGGGGATCCTGTAAACCAAACGTCGCCGGGATCTTCAATTCCGGCTTGACCGCCACCGAGTCTTTGTACGTCAGGCCGATCTTGCCCGCGAAAGGTTTTTCTGGACGCGGCAGGGACTCCTGCCCGACCGACGCGGTGGGAAGGTAAAGCCATGCCGCGATCAAAAGAAGTGAGAAAACGTTGGGCGACACCCATCGCGAGAAACGATTGAATCTCATGTGATGACCTCAAGGGTTATGTTCGTTTTCGAGTTGCGATCGTGTGGATCCTGGAATGTCATTCTACTCGCGATTCGCGCCCGCGCCGGCGGTGCAAATGCGAAATCGAGCGAGCCGGCTCGCAAGCTTTGACGGGCACTTCCGAGAGCTTGCCGTTGAACAGATATCAACGAACGGATCGCGTCGACATCGCACTCCGACACAAAAAACATCAGCCCAGAGTCCGCAGTGTGCCCACGCAGGCCAATTGATTCGCTGAAGGAAGAGTTGGATGAGCCTCACAGCGAGTGTATCGAACGCGTCGCGCGTTTGACAACGGCGAAGGCTGCAATTTTATGCAATCTTCACGTTGCACGAGGCCCCAGTGCGACAAGCTCGAATTGCAAAGCCTCAGCCACCACGCTTCAGCCCAATCGCTGTTGCCGCCAGATGATGGGAGCGCCTCGCGATGGCTCGCCAGCACGCCACAGGTCGACCGACTCGCTCCGGCCATTCCGCGATGCGGCTCCGCACTATGGCACTTCGCGGACAACCCGGAAGCCGGTGTAGACGGCGGCGTCGTGTGCTTCGGCGAAGGTACGAATCGAACTGCGAACGGCGGCCGGAGCGCAGGTCCAGGCACCACCTCGCATGGACCGCCAATCGCCGTATTGGTGCTGGTCCGTTTTCTCGAGAAACAACGGGTCGTGAATCATGACCTCGGAACGCTGCTGACGTGGGACACCATCAAAGTAGCGATCGTACAGGTCGGACGCCCAGCGGTCCTGTGTCCATTCCCAGACATTGCCGTGCATGTCGAACAGGCCCCACGGGTTGGGTTGGTAACGGGCCGTTCGCGCGGTAAATACGACGCCGTCCCCTTCATCGGCAGTGAGACGAACCGCGCGTTGAAATCGAGTTGTGTTGGGTAGAGCTGCTTCCAACGCACCGTCGGCAACGTTCGCATGCCGGTAGGCTTCGTCGGGATCTTCGCCCCATGAGTACCACGATCGCTGGCCGGCACGGCAGGCATACTCCCATTCCGCTTCGCTGGGCAGGCGATACCGAACGTTTTCCTTGGCCGAGAGCCACTCGCAAAACTTCGCCGCGTCGTACCAGCTGACCGCGACCACTGGGTGCATCTCGGTTTGCTCGAAACCAGGCGTCTTCCATGTGATCTCCGGCGACTTGTGAAAGCGGTCAACGTAGTCCCGTTCGTCCGGGAAACAGCCCAGGGCTCCGCCGTTCTGCTCGGCGTCGGTGCGGTAGTTGGTGGCTGTGACGAAGGTTCGAAATTGCCCTACGGTCACTTCGCTGACGCCGATCTCAAACGGTTTTGTGATCGCCGCGCGGTGAGCCGGAGTTTCGTTCTTGAAATCCTGCTTGTTGCTGTACTGATGGACGATGTGAAAGTGGTGCTCGCGACGGTCCGAGGTGTCGAAGCCGCGGACGAATTCACCGGCCGGAATGCGCACAAATTTCATCTGAAGAGAGTTGTCGAGTGCCGGTTGGGCGCGCTGGTCCGCGGTTGCCGTTGACGCGGTCAGCAGCATGATGAAAAACATCAGCACCCGTCGCTGCACATTGGTCATGCCAGAATGTCCCCAATCACGCCGGTGCTGTCCTGGAAAGGACCGTCGACTTCGACGCCCATCTTGGTAATCATCGTCTGCCACAGCGAGGCCACGGGCGTCTGTGCTTTCAATTGCACGTGCGTCTGGTGACGAATCCCTAGCCCGCCGCCTCCGGACAGCACGGTCGGCAGGGTGTCCTTGCTGTGCCCAATGCCCATTCCGCTGGAAAACCCCAGCATGGTGTGGTCGAGCAGCGTCGCGTCGCCGTCGCGGATTGAGGCCAGGCGGTCGAGGAAGTAGCTCCAATGCTGCATGTAAAGTGTGTCCACCTTCGCTAATTCTTCCAGGTTCTTGGGGTCGTTGCCGTGATGCGTCAATTCGTGGTAACCCTTCGAAACGCCAAACTCTGGGTAAACGCCGCCTGCCAGTTCAGTTCGCACGACGTACGTGATCACGCGCGTCGAATCCGTCTGAAACGCAAGGGCAATCAGGTCGTACATCAGCTTGGCATACGTGTCGTAGACAAACTTCCCGTTGCCCTCGGGAGTGACCGCCTGTTCATAGTCGCCGAACCCCTTTAAGTCAGGTGTCGGTTTCGGACGGTCCGCCCAGTCGATCTCACGTCGCAAGGTCAATTCAACCTCGCGAATCGAATTGAAATATTGGTCGAGCTGTTGGCGGTCGGCGTGTCCCAGCTTGTGCTGCAGCTGTTGCGCGTCGGACAGGACGGCGTCGAGCACACTGCCGCGTTGTCGAAACTCGTCGCTCTGTTGCGATCGCTGCTGCTCCGTGGACGGGCGGAAGAGGCGATTAAAGATCGTCTGAGGATCGTTCTCGGCCGCCAGAGGAACGCCCTGCCGGTTCCACGAAATCGTGGCCAGGACCTGGCTGCCAAACCCCGTGCCCCGCTTGACTGAGAATTGTAGCGACGGAAACCTCGTCTGCTTGCCGTGCAGTTCGGCCGCGAGTTGGTCGGGTGACACCGTCTGCTTTTCGCCTCGCGCGATGGAGGTCGCAAAGGGATAGGCGCCGTCGTGTCCGCCGCCGTGGTCGAGCCACGTTCCCGAGAGCACGGTGAACCGCCCCCGGTGCTTTTCCAGCGGCGCGAGGATCCTCGACATGCCGGCATCGACGCCAAATCCGGTGGGATAGAATTGCCGCATGTTCATGCCGGTGCCGAAGTAGAACATCGCCATTCGGGGCACGACGTCCGAATTCGACGCGGCATGCGCGCGGCGCGGGAGCATCGCCTCGAGCCACGGCAACGCCAGGCAGGTGCCCGCTCCGCGGAGAAAGGTACGTCGATCGAGTGGTTGGAAGGTTGGGATGCTCATTTTGTGACAAACGCCTTGCTGGTAACCAGGGACTTGATCAATGCGCGAAAGGTGTCGCCTTCCTTGGCCATCTCCGCGACTGCTTGAGAGAGGGTGCCGTCGTCGCTCGGCCCAACCGGACGGCCGAGTGCGTACAGAAGTAACTTTTCTGCCAGGCAACGTCGAAAGGCGTCGTCCTGTTCCAGCAGCCGTTGCCGGAATTCCTCGAAGGTGCGAAATTCGCGACCATTTGGCAGGCGTCCGCTCGGATCGATCGGCGGTCGGTTGTTGCCGCGAAAGTCCTCGCCGTCCTGCTGGTCACGCCACGTCCCAATCACATTGAAGTTTTCCAGCGCCAGGCCGTATGGATCGAGCGACCGATGGCAGGCCGCACACGCTTCGATTTGCTGGTGTTGAAGCAGGCGTTCCCGCACGGTCAGGCGTTGGCCCTTGATATTCGGTTCCACTTCGCCGGCGTTGGGGGGCGGCGGGGCTGGCGGGTTGTTAAACAAGACTTCGCGAAGGTACACCGCACGCGAGATCGGCTTGGTGCGAATGCCGTCCGAGCCCGCCTGGTGCACGCCCGCCATGGCCAGCAGCCCTCCACGCGGTGAACCGGGTGGCAGGTCAACCTTCCGAAACGCTTCGCCCTCGACACCAGCGATCTCGTAATGGCGAGCTAACCGCTCGTTGATGACCAAGAACTCCGAGTCAAGGAAATTCAACACGCTGAGGTCGTCCTGCAGCAGCGTTCGGAAAAACTCGAGCGGCTCTTGCACGACGGCCTCGGCCAGTTTCTCGTCATACGCTTTGTACAGATATCTGTCCGGCGTGAACGCGAGAAACTGATCCGTCTGCAGCCATTGCCGCGCAAAGCCATCGACGAAACGCGTCGCCTTCGGATCGGCGAGCATGCGATCCACCTGCTGGGCACGCTTCGCCGGCTCCTGCAATTCACCCGCTTCGGCGGCTCGCAGCAGTTCGCTGTCGGGGAGCGAACTCCAGAGGAAATACGACAGCCGCGACGCGACTTCATAGTCGTTCAATGTCACGCCCTGCGTTGCATTGCCGCTCGCCGCCTCGACCAGGTACAGAAACTTTGGCGACGTCAGGGCGGCGGCCAAGCCGACGCGGAGGGCTTCATGGAATGTCTCGCCGCTATTCAGTTCTGTCTGCACCACCGTGAGAATTGGTTCGATTTCGTGCTCAGCAATGGGACGCCGCCACGCGCGGGGCAGAAAGCGGGCAAAAATCTCACGTGCGTAGCCGATGTCGGCGGACCTCGGTTCGCCGGTTGATCCCTGTTCATCGCCTGGCTCATGTTCACCGCGGAACAGGAGGGAGGTGTGACTCTGGGGGGGCCACTGCTCGTACAGTGGGCCTTCGACTTCGAGGTAATCCAGGAACAGACGCGGGTAGCGAGTGACGTCGAGTTTATCGGGGTCGGGAGTCGACCGCTCACCGCCCCAGCCTTCGGCAACTTTACGCCCGCCCAGCCGCAGCGTTTCGGTAAAGTCGCCCTGCTTGCCAACTTCGCCATTGCGTCGCATGAAGTTCTCGCCCGGGCGCTGCCCCATGTACAGTGAAACTTCGTTGAGCATCCGCACACTCAACTCACCTCCCAGCGTGTCCCGTGGCACGATCACCGAGTACTCCGCGGGCTCGTCCCACGGTGCCGTGATGTCGACTTCCAACACCGTTCGCATGGACTCCGCGGGGTGGCTCTGTGTCAGCTGAAGCCGTGGTGCCTCGCCGCCCGCACTGGGTGCGGCGCCGGCTCGAACCGTAAAGCGATAGAAGCCGTTGACCGGCGCGACGTTATTGTCACGGCGTCCCGGATAGCGGAGCATGCCGAACGAACGTGTGCTCCCTTCAATCAACTCCAGCCCGCCCGGGACAGGTCGCATGCCGAGTCGCGTCACAAGGTAACCGATGGCCCGACTCTCCGCGATCTCCTCAAATTCCAGCCGCATGGTTGCCGTGGGAAATTCGGGCGGTCCGTCCACGATCGCTCGATCGGCGATGCGGCGAGCTACCCGGTAATACTGTGTCATCAGTGAGGGATCCAACAGCAAGGCAGCGCCGACCTTGTCGAATCCTTCGGAAGTGCCATCCGGCGGCAGCACATCGAGCGGGCTTTCACCGGCGGGAAATCTCATCGACAGCAGGTCGCCAATCGTGTTGGTGTATTCGTGCCGATTCATCCTCCGCAGCAGCA
Organism: bacterium; assembly: GCA_030432015.1. Classification (GTDB taxonomy): domain Bacteria; phylum Planctomycetota; class Planctomycetia; order Pirellulales; family Pirellulaceae; genus ARS98. The sequence continues at coordinate 5,416 of JAUIHJ010000030.1, read as the reverse complement.
CGCCCCCGTTCGCACCGATCCGCGTCCGCTCGGCTGCCCGTAACGCTGCCGTGATCCAATGCGACGTTGTTTCGATGATCTCGAGTGGAAGTTGGGGCTCGTCAGCGGGCGGCATGTCGCCCAGGTGGATCGCGTTACGCACTTCGATCCACCGGGCGGCGTTTTCCCGCCATGCAAAATCGGACGTGAGTTGGTCAACCCGCAACTGTCCTTCGGCCTTGTCCGGTCCGTGGCATCGCGCGCAGTATTTCTTCAGGACCGGGGCAATGTCGCGTTCCAGCGAAGTATCGGCGTGGGCAACCGCGAGCGTTGATGCGACGAAGGCGAAGGCTGATACAAATGATCGCATAGTGATGTCAAACTGGATTGCGGTCATGAGGGCGTACGCGGCTGTCCCCCATTCTATCACCATCTGGCATGTTCCGCATGCCGAAATGACATGGTCGTTGTCGCGGCACGTTCCACCAAGCCGGCATCACGATTCACTCGCAACGCGCCAGGCAGAACGCCGGATCGGCCAGCATTGCCTCTTCCGTTCGATGAAGATTTCATGTAGTTCTCGCATTTGGTCAACAACGACGTCGCCAAGTTGCGTGTTTGGTTGTAGTCTGGGCACCGGAAAATCAAAGTAGGACGGATATTGGCAGCTAGGACGAGGCAATCCATGAATGAAGTTTCGCTTTCGCGGCACGCTTACTCGCTCAGCCCGCACTTGGAGCTTGCCGTGCGCGCCGCCAGGGCCGCCGGTCAAGTGGTGCGTGAGGGCTATGGTGCCCTCTCCGCGATTGAGCAGAAGGATGTGGGCGATCTCGTTTCCCAAGTCGACCTCGACGCCGATTTGGCGGCGACCGGGGTGCTGCGAGCCGAGAGCGACTTGCCTATTCTTTCTGAGGAACTCCACTGCACAACGGAAGCATCGTCGGCGATGTGGATTGTCGATCCGCTGGACGGGTCAAGCGGATTCCTAATGCAGGCGGGTACTCAATTTCCGGCTGTGATGGTTGCCATGCGGGAGCAGCACGAGACAGTGCTAGGCCTTAATCAAGCGAAGGCTGGGCTGTTTTATTCTGTCGAAGCTGGCGATTTATCAGCGCAGGATTGAGACGGCCGTTTGAGCGGCCCAGTTTTTCATATTGTCGGTTCGTCATGGTGGGGTCGTATTCTGCCGAGGTGGCTCTGGGCGTGGCGGTTGACTGGAGCATCCGGACTCCAGCTTCATGATTGAGACGTCAACAGCGAAGCGGCAATGTCAACTGGTCGAGCAGTCGAAAGAAGACCGGTTGCCAGGGATTCCAGGAGAGGAACCGGTAAACAAGCTTGCCGCCTGTCCGTGTAATTTGGGCCGGCACGTTGATCATCGCGTTGCGAAACGTGGTGAAGTCCATTCGCAGCAACTTTCGCTTTTCTGCTCTGTGCTTTTCCTTCCAGCGTCCTTGCTCCGGAAGCAGCAGCGCCGCCCAAGCCTTCAGGCTCCAAGCCAACGAGGCGATGACCATGTACGCCCAGTTGCTCTCAAGGGTGTCCAGCGGAGCAGTCAAAGCCCGCACGTCGCTCTTCTGCTGCTGGATCAAGTTTTCCTGGTCACAGCGATCGTTGGCGCGATGCACGATTTGTTCCGCCGAACGCTTTCGATCATTGGTGATGTAGAAGAAGCAACGCGTCCAGTCGAATAGCTTCTGCTGACCTTGGGAAACTTCCAGATCCTTCCAGACGACAATGACGCGATAATCCTGTTTACACTTCGTCGGCCGATACGTGAACTCCGCCACGTACTCTTGCTGCAACCGAATGTTCTCGTACTCTCGCCGTTCGACGATCTGCTCTTTCACGTTCTCTGGGCGCTTGCGGGGAGTCGTTTTCACCTCATAGCGAGGTGGACGGTGCAGGCGTCTCCAAGCGTTAAGGGGCAGGTTTTCCGCGAGTTCGTAAAGATTCGGCATCGCGTCGATGCCAAATACGAATTGCACGCCGTCCCGATCCCAGCCATCCAAGTACTGCGTTTGCGTGAAGTCGGTGTCGCCCCGTAAGGTGATCTTGCGAAAGCCTGCCCGGCGACATAGCTCCACCGCACGATCGAGATAGACATCCGCCTTTTCATGACTGGGCCGATTCCCACTGCGATTCAAGATGTACAATGGTTCGGCCGTGTTGGCCAACGAAACCAGTAACGGATGGTATCCCCACTGGCCTTTGTGGTTGATGTCGATTCCTTGTTTACATTGGCCCGTGGTTTCGACCATCGTGCCGTCCGCGTCGATGATCGCTTCGTCGAAGAAAGAATCCGTCTGTTGACGCCAAACGGTCAGTCGCGTCTCGTTGATGATTTCCATCAGCGTGAAAATGTGCAGCTTGTGAAAACGTCGGCAGAAGTCGCCGGCCGTCGTGGGGTCGGGAATCCGCTCTGCACCCAAGGCATCAAGATACACCTCATCGTTGCGCCGTAGCTCCAAGTGTTCCAAGCAAGTACCGCCTGCCAACAGGTTGTAGGCCATGTTCAACACATGGTCGGACTCGCTGTACGGCAAGTAGATCTTGAACAAGTTCAGCTGACGATTGATTGCTTGATCCAAGCCAAGTTGACAAGCCACTTGATGAATCATCCCAATGCCGCCGGCCGAGATGGCACGCGTTCGATCTGCGATCTCGTAGTGAATGTTCGTGGCAGAAAGCACCGGACACTCCCTGATATGCCTCGTCTTATCTAACCGTTTCTCAATACGTCGCTTGCGAGCGGCCAACTGTCGTCGTATTCTGTCGTTCACTCGAAAACCCTCCGTGGTTTGGGTAACTGGAATGTGTGCACTCCATGAAACCCTCAAGAACCCAGGGAGTTTTCGAGTTTTTTTGTCGATTCAGAAAAACGGCTACCAAGCCTTCACTGGTTCAAGGGCTAGGCGTGGTGTATTTCCCGTTGACCCAGGAGTGGTACTACGGTCAGCGCGGCCGCGGTGCGTGGAGGAACGGCAGTCGGCTGATTTGCGAGGCCTCGGAGCCCCTGGCGGAAACGTGGGTCGAATTGAACCACTATGGCAACGCTCAATGGGAAACGCCGTTCTTTGCCGAGTTACGCGAGCGTCTGCGTTCCAGCAATGGTGCGCGGCTGGTTACGTCCAACGTGCCCCACTCGGGTGTGGCGATGCGGGTCGCGACTGGCGGCGGTCATTTGGCAGCCGCGGTTCATGACAACAACCCGCGACATGTGAAGCAAGGTCCCTGGGACATCGCTGCACCGCAACTCATTCTCGAGGAGGCGGGGGGTGTCTTTGTTTCGCCACACGGCGAGCGAACCGATCCCTTCGCCGGACAGCCGGTCATCGCCGCACGCTCGGCTGAACTTGCGCGGGAAATTCTCACGTTGGTCGTTCGCCAGCCCGCCGGCTCTTAATCGAATCGCGCGACGGTGTTCCGTATGTGATTGTTGTTCGCTGGCGGTGTTGGAATTCCCGTGGGGTGTACTCCTCACGGCGAAATGACCGGTGCGCCCGACATTCTCCAAAATGCAATGCCTAAGCCTGCGTCTTGGGCGCCGGTGACTCCGTCGCCGTCGTTGGATGCCCCGCCCTCGCTGGCTTCCACAGCCCTCTGACTCGACTGTCATGGACATGAATGGCCTGGGAGCGAGATTCGGCGGCCCCGCTGCGGCGACGTGCGTGGCACGCCAGTTCGAGAAATTCTTGTAGCCGTTCGCGCATTTTCATAAAATGCCCGCTCGGTTTCGCGGTAAGCATTGTCCCTGGCGCGATCCATGCCACGCACCGTAGTATGGTCATGAGAAAACGTACAAGTAACGGAAATTCCGCCGACCTCGAAGATAGAGCACGTTGACTTGAAGAGAAATCCGAAACCTTGACCTCACCCCAAACTGAGTTAGGGGTAAGTACAATTCGATTGGCAGCATCTCGATGCGAAGATTCAAGAAATATCCTCTGGCAATCGTCATCGCTTACTTATCATTATTCTGTTGCGGATGCGCCCACGAGGAATCAACGGCGTTGACGTCAGCCACACAAGATGTCACGACTACGTCCGGTCCAGCCACACAGTCGTTCGTGTTGCTGGTCGGCATTCGCGGCGAAGAAGTTGAGTTCCCGAATCCTGACGTCACGCTGATCGAGGAAAAACTCAGGTCGCTCGATTGGACGATCGAACACAATAGAATCGTCCTCAAACGGTCAAAAGGGCGGGACCTTGATAACATGTTCATTGAGTCGCGAGACGGTCAATTGTATGCCATGCGTCTGGGAATCCTCTGGACCGGGAATGAAAACGAATCCATCACGCGCCAATCAAAAACATTTTCCGAAATAGGCACTGCCGTGCAGATCTTGAATTCGCACCTGAACGGGGATGGCGAGTTCGAGTCTCTCGTTGAATGGGAGTAGCGTTTCTCGGAAGTTGCCACGCAGGCGCGATTGGCGACGCTGGCTATGACGTGGCACAGCACGAACAGCCTGACAGTCGCGTGGACGCGAGTCAGGCGATCTTGAATTTGAAAATCTTCCGCGCGCACCAGTTGACGCGTGTAGTCAGGCTCGAGGTGGATGGCCATGCAGCAATTGAATTTGAAGCGAGTAAACGACGAAAACGACTCCATCGGCGACGTCGTCTTCATTCACGGACTGGGCGGTTCAGGCGACGCATCATGGACGAGTGACGGAGTGCTTAAGGAAGGCGAGGCAAAGCAAGACTTCGTCTCGTTCTTTCCTGCAGTATTGTCGGCAGATTTTCCCGAACTTGACGTTTGGACGCTTGATTATTCTGCGAGCCTGACCAAATGGTCCGACAACCTGGAGTCGAATGAACTTCAGCGCGTCTGTTCTGCAATACTGGAGTTTTTGCTTGGGAAAGGCATTGGTAAACAGCCACTAATCCTCGTTTGCCATAGCCTGGGCGGAATCGTAGCCAAAGAAATTCTTCGCTTGTCGCATGATTCAAGGAATCGGCGACAGCATGCACTGTTCGATCGAACGACGGCCGTTTCGTTCTTGGCAACACCGCACAAAGGGTCGAAATGGGCCGACACCCTAAAGACAGTGAACGCCGTCCTGCCGTTTATTCGGACATCGACCCGTATTGACGAGTTAATGTTCGACAACGTGTACTTGGAGAAACTCTCGAAATGGTATCGCGAAAACGTGTCCCCCGCACAGATGGAAACGCAGTCCTTCTATGAACAAAGGAAGACGAATGGAATACTCGTGGTATCACACGCCAGCGCTAACCCGGATGTTGAGGGGTGTGACCCGATCCCGGTCAGCGAGAATCATATCAACATCTGCAAACCGAGACACAAGAACTCAGAGGTATACGTGGCGATAAGCGGCCTGATTCGCTTCCATCTCCTCGAGGAAAACGACCTCAATCGAAAAGGCGCAAAAGGCAAGACGCTTCTACCTTCGCAGACTATCGTCATCGG
>JAUIHJ010000029.1 GCA_030432015.1 bacterium | reverse complement strand
CGCTTCGAACCCAGGCGGCCGCAGGTTCCACGTACGAGGGCGATACGGAAGCACTCAGCAAGCTCCGTACCGTACTGGTCGATCTCAAGCTGCAGGTCCACGACGGTCCCCGCGCTGCTGAGACCTCGAAGCTGGTCGCGTCCATCATCGCAACGCTCGATGACGCCCTTGAAGACCCGGAGGTCCGTGCGGGCACCCTGAAGTACCAAACTCTACTGATCACGATCGAAGCACAGTATCAGAGCTTTAAGATCGCCCTGGTCGGCAGTCCGATGCGGGCTTGGCTCGCCGACCTGGTCAACCCGACGGACGCCGAGCGGCGCGGCCTCACGGGCCGAATCACCGCCTTCGCACCTGGGCTGCTGCGATCGGTGGGCGGTGCGACCGGATCCTTCCTCGTGAATGTCCTCTTCGGCGTCGTTATCATGATGATTGCCCTCTACTTCTTTCTTGCGGATGGCGCAACGATGGTTCAGACGATCATGCGGCTCTCCCCCCTGGACGACAATCACGAACGGATTTTGATCGACGACTTTGACCGGATTAGCCGCGCTGTGGTGCTGGCAACCTTGCTGTCCGCAGTTGGCCAGGGCGTGCTCGCTGGGATCGGTTTTTGGGTCGTCAGCCTGTTCGTGGACGAATTCCAGGTCGTATTTACCTTGACGTTGCTGACAACCGTCATGGCCTTGGTCCCCTTTGTCGGCGCCGCGGCGGTCTGGGCACCGGTCTCGATGTGGCTGTTCTATCAACAGGAGTACGCCTGTGCGGTGTTTCTCCTACTGTACGGCGCCGGCGTTGTCTCCATGGCTGACAACGTCATCAAACCGCTGGTCCTGCACGGTCAATCGAACTTGCATCCGTTGCTAGCATTGCTGAGCGTACTCGGTGGTGTGCAGGCGCTGGGTCCGATTGGCATTTTGGTAGGCCCGATGGTGGTCGTATTCTTGCAGACATTGCTCAATATTTTGCACCGCGAGATGACCGACGGGGGGGATGATTTGGGGCCGCCGCGCCCACGAGAATCACTGCCTCACATTTTGTCTTTACGCCAAATGAGTTTGCGACTACCATACGCCACCCCATATAGGAATCGTCGTGTAAATTGAAGGAGTGGGCGTTATGAATGGATTCGGCCTGTTGATCGCAGTCGCGGCACTAGGCGTCGATGTAGGTTGGGAGACCGGCCCCGGCGGCCAGTCCTACTACACGGTCCACATCGAGAAGCTTCTGCTAGAGCCGCTCCGCGAAGGTCAGGCGATTGTTAGCAATGTTGATTCGAATGACCGCAATCTCACGCGGTTTCAAATTCTGATCGGCGACCATGCGCATGCCGTCAGCAGCCAGCCCGGCCCCAGCGGTGCCGACATGGTGCAGCATGGCTGGAGGCCCGGGGAAAACGGCGGCACCGACTACCTGATTCAAATCAGTCCGGAACGGCTCGAGTCGCTGGCCAAAGGCAGTTCGATCATTGGCCAGGTCGATCCTCAAGTCACCGATATCCGCAAGCTCTATGTCTTTTCCGGCACACAACAGTTGCCGCAACAATTGGCGACGTCCAGCGGTCCGCCGCCTCCACCGAAGTTCCTTGGAACTGGCGGCGGCTTACGCACCGCATCCGGTGAAACGACCCAACCGGCAAACTCGCCAACCCGCGTCGGCGCGCCGGCCTTTAGCGGTGCGCAGTCCAGCGGTGGCCAATTCACCGGCGGTCAAGCGGCGGCAGGTGGCCGGGGCAATGAGTATCTGCCAACCAGTGGTAGCGGCCTCGGCGGGCCCGCCAGGTCGGGCACCGGAAACTATTCAGCGAATCCCACCACGCTGGGGCCAACCCAGTACACCGGAGCGGCCCAACAGACACAGGAAAATTGGCGAACGTCCGGCCAGGCAAACGCCAATTGGCCAAATCGATCGCAAGAAGGTAACCCGAACTCGTATGGCACCGACAATCGGATGCTGCCGGTGCCGCAGTTGCAGGGGAATCAACCGCAGGTCGGCCAGAATGGCTACGGTTCGAGCCCCCCGGTGACACAACAGACGTTTGCGCCACCCGTCCAGCCGAACTACGGCCCGCCAGCCCAACCCTATGCGACGCTACCCCCGTATCAGGCGCCCGCCGCGGTGACGAGCCAAAATGTGGAGTCGCAGATCGCCCAGGCGAAGGCGATGTGGGACTTGGAGGCGAAAGCCGCTAAGGCGGAAGAGAAAGCCGCGGCTGCCCTCGCCGCCAAGACGCCGACCGCCAACACTCAGGTTTCAGACAAGGACGAAGCGCAGGAACCATGGATGCCGTTGATCATTACAACGTTGATGCTCTTTACGTCATTAGCCATCAACGTCTTCCTGGGCTGGTTGGCGTGGAGTTTCTTCTGGCGCTTCCGCGACGCGGCCGGCGATGCAACCCGGGCGCAATCCACACTCTTCCCGACGCGTCAAGCGGCCTAAATGGCCGAGCGCGATTCCGCAGCGCACACCCCGTCAGCGGGACACGCACCTTGTTCGCCGACAGGCCGTTGTTCCGCAGTTGAATCGAATGGGCGGCGAAAAACGAGCCGGTCCCGGATTGTCGCCGAATTGCAATCGGTCGTTTAGCACGCGCCGTTTGAAGTTGCGATTCCTAGGTACCCCGACGCGTCAATGTAAAATTCGCGCCGTCGAGTGATGCGCTACGAAAATTCGAAATCAACGCCACGGCATCCCTGGATTGCCTCACTTACGTTTCGAGTTGCAATTCTGCGTGAGGCGCAACTGCAATTCGCGCGCCTACCACTGAGGCAGGAATTCTATGACAGTAGCTCCGCCATTGCGGCCAGCTTTTCGTCGCCCAGATAACCATATCGATTAAACCACACACCGTGTGCACTGGCGTCGCGCGCGATCTGCAATCGGCGGCGGAAATCTTCGACCGGACCGTAGCCGTGGGCCAGCGTGTAAACCGGCGTATCGCCGGCTGCTGCCTGCGCGAGTTCAATCTTCCGTACTTGAGCTCGGAGTCCGCCCGGATGTGGCTCATGCGGTTCGGGATAGCGCCAGGCGTCGGCGTCAACCGGTTCGCGGGGATCGGCGACGTCAAGGAGTCGGATGATGGCAGCCAGCAGACGTTCGGGGTCGAGTCCTGGATTGGCTGCGGCGAGTTGGTCGGCGTAGAACCGGACCATCATTCCCCAATGCATACCATAGAGCTTGACGCAAAAGCCCTGACTATGACGGGCGGCGCGAACAAAATCGAAGCCCGACGCATTGCTCCAAGGGGGTGGAAAAGCATTGGGCACAAGAGCCAACTGCTCGCCGGCGGCCGCGGTCATTGCATCACGAAATCGTTTCAGCACCTGGTCGACGAGCGTCGCTTTGAATTCCAACCAGGCCTGAATCTCAGCGGTTTGATCGGATAGCTGTGCCCAGCTCGCCGGCATGCTGCCCGCCCGCTGGCAACGGTCGAGATCGTCATTGGTGAGGCCGCCGTGCAACCGCGCATACAACGCAGCGGCCGCCTGCTGGATCACGGTGAAATCGATCCCGAGTGCCGTGGCAGCCACGCGGGCCTGATCGCCAAAGTCGTAAAACCAATCATCCAGCAAATACGGCGGATACTCTGGCCAGTCATAGCGGATGCCATCGATTGCCGGATAGCGACGGCAGAGATCGTGCGTCAGTGCGACGGCATAATCGATCACGTGCGGGCTGGCCAGGCTGCCGTTGTTGGCGACGCGGCGCTGCGGGGCTCGACCATCCGGCAGTCGCGGACGGTCTTCTTCCTGGGGTCCGCCAAACTGCACGCGGTAACCGGGCGGAATTGCAGCCTGAAACTGAAAGAAGACTCGCATACCGCGGGACTGAGCGGCTTCAATGAAATCGTCAATGATGTGCCCGTCGCGGCGCGTCAGTGCATCCGGTTCGGTCGGCTGATAGCGAAGGCCTGCGTATAACGCACGATCCGCCTCGAAACTGGGTGCGGTTCGCACCCAGAGCTCTCGCTGGCCCCACAACGGTCGATCGAGCAACCGGACCGATCCCGCCCCAGCGTCGATCGGTGGTTCGCGACTGCCCGTTTTCGCATCGGCGAGTTCCATAACGTAGGGTGATGTCGTCACGGCATTCACGCCTGCGGCCTCGAGCCGATCGAGCACGCCGTTGATTGATTCGACCTGCAAGTATTCCGGTAAGACCGTAACGCCGACGAGTTTCATGTGCATCGAGTCATCCAAGGTTGTTTGGCATTTTCCGATTCAGTGTCGCCAAGTATCTCTACGGAGCGCCGGCGTGGCAAGCGCCATTTAAAGTTGCCCTTTGACGACGGGCATTGTTATTTTGTGATCCGCAGCATCAGTCTTGAAATTGCGCCTTGTAAATGCCGCAGGCATGTCAGTTTGCAGCCTCAGGCGAACGGACCCGGGAATCTGTGGCCTGGCCGTTTGAGATCCGCCGCGTGGCAAAGCGACGCAGCACCGACGCAAGCACGCGATCGATCGATGGCGAACTCGATTCGCAACCGGGGCGATCGTGTTGCGCACAACGAGACCGCGGGCGAGACCGGCACCGGAGTAGACGCTCGCCCCACCGACGTACATCCCGCTCCGTCGTCCTCGCCTGACGCGACGCCCGTCCGCGGTTCCCCCATGATTCCGCGTTGCAATGAGCTTCGCAGTACGAATCCCCGAATTGGGCCTTGAGGCAGCGGCAACCAGACCTAGAATGAGTGGATCAATGAATCGCCGCGAGTTGCGGATTCGAAATACCCAACGGATGTGTTGAATTATCTCGCCTCACAAAAGGAGTACATCACAATGCCAGGACCGATTGTTCGATCCGGACCAAGCAAGAAGTTCACAGAACAATGGGACAGCGTTTTCGGCAAGAAGACCACCAAGCAATCCGCCGAAAAGGCGACCAAGAAGAAAGTGACCAAGAAGAAGAAGTAAGCTGCCCAACGTGCTTTGTGCAGCACGTTTCGGAGACGCTGAATGCACACCCGTCAACGCCATGACACATGGCCAGGCATCGCGACGATGAGTCGCTTCGCCTGGCCATCTTGGTTTCTTGGTCGGCAATTCAGGGCGGAACGAGGCGTTCGTTCGACCTCAGGGGGCGTCCCGCACCCTTCCAGCTCGGGGCGAGGACAAGAAGCGAACAAGCCGGACCCTGCCGGCGCTTTCGCGCCGAGCTGGTCCGGCTGTTGCAAGGTATCCCGCAGATGGGCGTTGGCGATGCCGGTCCAGGAAGCCGCCTGGTCGAGCCGCCATCGCTGTGGCCAATCAGGTCGTGACGGCGATCTTCTTGGGCTGCACGGCCGACACCTTGGGCGCGACCACCGTCAGCACACCATGCTCGTACCGGGCCTGAATGTTCTCAGCATCCACTTCATTGCCCAAGGCAATCACGCGGCGGAATTCACCGTACGTTCGCTCGACACGATGGAACGTCTTACCCTTTTCTTCGCTGACGTTCTTACGCTCGCCGGAAATGCACAAGTGGCCGTCACGGAATTCGACATTCACCTCTTCCGGCTTCAGACCTGGCAGGTCGAGTGAAATCTCGTACTCTTTCTCCGTCTCGGCAAAGTTGGCCAGCGGGGCGATAACATGCGATTTACCGTCCGGCCGTTCGACGGTCGTCTCAAAAATTCGATTCATTTCCTTTCGCAAGTCGTCAAACGACAATGGCGACCAGCGTGCTGGGTGTGACAATTTTGTATTCATATGTTGCGCTCCTAAGTAAACGGTTCCAACCTCGTCTTCGCACATGACGACACACGCTTGCGACGCGCGGCGCACGTTGCGAGGTAATACGTTGCAGGAGTGTCTTGGACTGAAGAGGCCTCTTTCCCAACCGAGATCACTGCCCGTCTAAATTGCAAAGTGCGTGCCAAACGAGAAAACACGGCCCCCGATTCGCGATAAATGACCACCCGCAAATCGTTTACGGAAACCCGGCCACCGCTGGCAACCGCTCGATGCCATTTACAACCGGCTGTCAATTTGGCAGAAACGCCTGATGGCAGCAGGGAAAGACGCGGCTGAATTCCACGCATCCAGTCGGGTTGCTGCTATGATCGACCAGCATCCCAGCACGTTCTGGTCGTTACGAAGCCCAACGATGGCCATCGTACCGTGAGCCCGACACAAGGATCGATTCCATGTTACGCACCGCCTTCTTGACGATCGTTTTACCTTGCTTGCTGGAGCTTCCCAGCGGCGGAACCGCGGCCGCCACGGAGCCGGTGCCCGAAAGGCTGGTCGTGCTGACGTTCGACGATTCGGTAAAGTCGCATTTCACGGTCGTGCGCCCACTCCTCAAGCGCTATGGATTCGGCGCGACGTTTTTCATTACCGAGGGTTTCGACTTCCCTGAAAACAAAACCGACTACATGACTTGGGACGAGATCGCCACACTTCATCGCGACGGGTTCGAAATCGGCAATCATACTCGCGATCACCTGTCGATCACCGCTGAGACGGTGGACCGATTGGACGAACAATTGACGGCCATCGAACGGCAGTGCGAGCTGCATCAGATCCCCCGCCCCGTTTCGTTCGCGTATCCCGGGAACGCCATCACGCCGCTGGCGTTTCCCATCCTAGGGCAACACGGGATTCGCTTCGCTCGTCGCGGTGGCGCGCCGGAATACCCGTACAAGCAAGGACGAGGATTCGCCTATGAACCGGGGCTTGACCATCCACTCCTTTTGCCGACCGCCGGCGACGCACGCCCGGACTGGGAACTGGACGACTTCGTGCTGGCCGCCGACCAAGCGAGGCTCGGCCGCGTCGCGATTCTGCAATTCCATGGCGTTCCCGATCGTGCTCATCCCTGGGTACATACAGCGCCGGACCAGTTTGCTGCCTATATGAAGTATCTGGCCGTGAACAACTTCACGGTGATTGCGCTGCGAGACCTGGCTAAGTACGTTGATCCCGCCGTTCCGCCACGCAACCATGAAGAGGTCATTCACGATCGCCAGCGGGCCCTTGAGCGGCAAGCGTCCCGTGACAACTCCCGGACGCCGGGCAGCGACCGGGAGTTGAAGTACTGGCTCCACAACATGGCGGTCGGGCACCGGTTCACCGACGCCGAAATTAGCGCCGCGACGGGATTGCCCACGGCGCAGGTCACGGCCGCGCGACAGCGGTTCGGCATCGACGCGTCGAGCATCATGCCCGCCGCGGGGCGTTTGACCACGTTGCCCTACCCAGGCGGTCGCCATCCACGCATTGGATTTCGCGACGGCGCGATGCGTCCTCAACGCGAAACCAAGTTCAGCGTGTTGGCGCCCTGGGATCCTGGCAGCTACGTCGTCGTCGATGTCCCCGAGGCGATCTGGGTCAACCAGGATGATGGTCGCGAATTGCTCTACCTGGCGCATACGCACGTGCCGACCATGTGGACCAAACTCGACGTCGAGCTGCCACGACGGGAATGGGACCGACGCGACGATGGTTCGCTGTGGATCGAACGCACACTTCCCAACGGCGTCGCCTTCGGGGCCCACGTTGTACCCCACAAGACGCATGTCGAAATGGACCTATGGCTGACCAACGGGACCGAGGCGACGTTGACGGGGTTACGGGTGCAAAACTGTGTGATGCTCCGCGAAGCCGCCGGATTCAACGCACTGGACAATACCAACCGACTCGAACAGTCTCCGTTTGTGGCGTGCCGAAACGAAGCGGGCAATCGGTGGATCATCACCGCGTGGCAGCACTGCGTGCGGCCATGGTCAAATCAGCATTGCCCCTGTATGCATTCCGACCCACAGTTTCCTGACTGTGCACCGGGTGAGACCCAGCGCCTGCGCGGCTGGCTTTCGTTCTACGAGGGAACGGACATCAAGGCCGAACTCGCTCGCATCGCCGCCACGCCATGGCAGTCCCAGCCTTCGTCGGCCAAGCCGTAACAGCCGCGGCACGACTCTCGTCGTACTTCGGCCATTCAGCGGTTGTGATGATCGCCACGCTGTGGTTCCAAGCCCAGCGATTCAACGCCCAGTGGCCCAACCAATTTCGGTGCTGGGTCAAGCAGGCCGCCCGACGTGACCTGACCATGGAAACGCAACTGCTGACGGATCAATATGGGCCGTTGCAATTAGGAACGCCCGGTCGCCGTGGCCGGGTCAAACAGCAATGGGAAGAATTGCCCGCCTAAGGGCTCGCCGACCGGAACAGGAGGCACACCTGCCAGCAGCGGCTCGCTGGCGGCTGCGGTCACCCCATCACGAATAACGTTAAGGACGGTGGCGCGGCGCGGCGAGGATGTTCGGTTGTCTTTGGAACCATGCACCATCAACGGATGGTGAAAGGAGCATTCGCCTGCTTTGAGTTCGATCGCCACCGGGTTCTGGAATCGTTCCCACTGGTCCTTGGATAGCACGGCTTCGATGGCATTCATGTCGCCCGCCAGACCCGTGACCGGAAGCAACTCCCACTGATGACTGCCAGGGACATAATGCACACAGCCGTTGGCGCGTGTGCTGTCGTCCAGACCGATCCAGCAGGTCAGGTGCGCCATTGGCTGCGTGCGCGTCCAATACGAATAGTCCTGATGCCAAGCCACCACACCGCCATGATGCGCCGGCTTGCAGAATAGCTGGTCGTGCCAAAACCGAACCGGGCCGTCCAGCAGTTGGCTGGCCGCCATTGTGAACGCCGGGTGCCACAACAGATCGTGAAAGCCAGCCCGCAGACGCCACGCGCCCAACGCGTGAAACAGGACCGAATTCGGATCGGTGGATTCGTTGGTGTGATACTCATGCCACAGATCGGAGCCGTCGTGACCGGGCTGTAGAAGTTCGGCAAGCTCCCCACGCAGCTGCGCGATCTGTTCGTCGGTCAGGATGCGGATTCCCGCCAGATAACCGTGCGTTCGATAGAACTCCACCTGTTCGTCGGTGAGTCGGTAAGCCGACAGGTCGGACGATGCATCGGATCCGGAACAGAGTTCGCCGACAAGCTGATGTTGAAGCGAGAGATCACGGGCCATGACGTGGTACGCCTGAAGAACGTGTGGAATTGTTGCTAAAATCGACACCAGCACCAACTGCCGATCAGGTCGCGGACCTGTCAACATCGCCGGCGTGGCAGGCAGCTAAATGACCGTGTGCAATTCGGCGGCAATCCGAGACCGGCTCGTTTTTCGCCGCCCATTGGATTCAATTGCGGAAAAACGGCCGGTCGGCGAAAAAGGTGCCTGTCACACTCACGGGATGTGCGCTGCTGAATCGCGCTCGGCCATCTAGTCCTCCATGACTTCCGCTTCGCGCTGCTTCGCCAACTGATTGACTTGTTCCTCGAAGGACTTGGTCAATTCCTGGACTTCCTTCTTGGTATCGTCACGGATGTCTTCGCCGATCTCCTTGTCCTTTTCTGCCTGGTCGGCCGCCTTGTTGGCATCCCGTCGGATGTTGCGAATGGCGACGCGGGTTTCCTCGGCGAGATCTTTAATGCGCGTCACCATTTTGCGGCGCACTTCGCCGGAGAGTGGCGGAATGTTGATACGAATCAGGCGACCATCACTCTGCGGGTTGAAGCCCAAATCGCTGGCCAGGATCGCTTTTTCGATCTCCTTGATCGTGCCTGCGTCATAGGGGCGGATCACGATCTGAGTCGGTTCCGGCGCGCCGACCGAAGCGAGCTGCTTGATCGGGCTCTGGGAACCATAAACGTCTACTCGAACGGAATCGACAAGCCCTGGATTTGCGCGACCCGTGCGAATCCCGGCCAGGTTCTTCTTCAGCACCCCCATCGCTTTTTCCATTCGGTCTTCAGAATCCAGGAGGATCTCATCCGCAGACATGGTTGTTACTCCGTAAAATCCGTTGTTCAAACGCTTGTTTCATCATAGGCCTCAGCCGGCGGTCGAGCTACCTGCGCGGGTCGCCTGGGCCCGGCTAATCAGCCAGCCGTTTCGTCGGTCAGTCGCGAGCCGATCAGGGTCCCGACCTTATCCCCTTTGAGGGCTCTTTCGATATTGCCTTCGCGGCGATAATTAAACACCAGGATGGGCATCTCATGTTCCATGCAATGGGCGATCGCCGTGCTATC
Organism: bacterium; assembly: GCA_030432015.1. Taxonomy (GTDB): domain Bacteria; phylum Planctomycetota; class Planctomycetia; order Pirellulales; family Pirellulaceae; genus ARS98. Next base: position 10,878 of record JAUIHJ010000029.1, on the reverse strand, counting down.
CATCACGCGCAGATTTTGCTCAAGTACCGAGTTGTAGCTGAGTTCACGGTACATGACCGCGTGCGGATTCTTTTCGGGATCCTCGCTGTAAACGCCGTCGACGCGTGTTGCTTTGAGCACGACTTCAGCGCCCAACTCGAGAGCCCGCAGCGCCGCGGCGGTGTCGGTGGTCACAAACGGGCCCCCCGTACCGGCCGCCAGAATCACGATCCGACCTTTCTCGAGATGACGTTGACCGCGCCGTCGGAGGTAAGGTTCGGCAACGCCGTCCATTCGAATCGCGGACATCAACCGGGTTTCGCAGCCTAACGACTCCAGTGCGTCCTGCAGCGCCAGGCCGTTAATCACCGTCGCCAGCATCCCCATGTAATGCGCAGTCGCCTCTTGAATGGCGTTGCTGCGCTCTTTGAACTGCGCGCCGCGAAGAATGTTGCCGCCACCAATCACGACCGCCAACTGGCAGCCCATCTGCTTGGCACGGTGAATCTGGTTGGCGATCAGCACAACCTCCTCCATGCAGATCCCCTGCTCGCCGTTGCGGCAAAAACTCTCGCCGGACAGCTTCAGGATGACGCGCTGATACTTGGGCTTCGATTCGGTGGCTTCCGTCATGGTGGATCTTCCGCCGCGGGAGAGCATGACAAACGAAAAGCCCCGGCGCGGTTCCGGGGCTTTCCGTCGTAATGGCAGTGGGTTACTCGCGTCCCAATTCCCACAGCACGAACTGGGAGATCTTCATGCCATTCTCTTTGGCAAACTGGCCGACCGTCATCTTCTGCTCCTTCACAAAGGGCTGCTCCAGCAGAACTCGCTCGGCGTAGTAATTTCGCATCCGGCCTTCGACCATCTTGTCGACGATGTTCTCCGGCTTGCCTTCCTTGAGGGCGGCTTCACGAAGGATGCTCCGTTCTTGCTCCACCTGCGCCTGATCCAGCTCATCAATGGTGAGCGCGGCTGGCCGCATCGCTGCGATATGCATGCAAACATCCTTGGCGGCCTCGTCCGTGCCGCCGCTGGTGGCAATGATCGCCCCGGAAATCGTGCCGGCATTATGGCTATATCCGCCCGATCCACCCTCGAAACGCACCATGCGCCCGATATTGAAGACTTCACGAATCCGATTCATCAGTTCGTCGCGTTGTTCGCTTAGTGTGACACCTTCCTTGCTGGGCGAAGGCAACGCCAGGAGTGCTTCCGCCGTCAGCTCAGAATCGCTCTCGGCCAGCGCCGTGGCCAGGTCGTCGGCCAACTGAATGAACTCGACGTTCTTGGCAACCGGATCACTCTCACACTTCAACTCGATCATTGCGGAGGCTGCGTTGCCGACTCCAGCACAGATGCCAAAACGTCCGAAGGCAGTTTCCCGGTCGGCGCGTTTGCCCATCACCGTCGCGCCCCGTTCCCTGAGCCACTGGATCGCTTTGTCCCGGTCGCCATCACATTCGGACAGCGCCTTCTTGCAATCCATCATCGGCAGCCCGGTCGTCTCCCGAAGTTCCTTTACCGCAGCGGCTGTAATCGCAGCCATAATTCCTTCTCCTCCACGAATTCTTTAATGCTATGTTGCAAATTTGAGGTTGTCGGACCGCAAGCATGCGAGCCGGACGATAATTCCACCGCAAGGCGAAATTCGAACCACGAGTTCTTCTGTACTAACTGACATGACGCTGGCGAAGCGGCGGGAAACGCGCGCGATCCCCAGCTCTGCGATACGTTGCAGCCGGGAATTGCACATTGCCTTTCCACATTCGAAGCAACCTGTTCCTGCCGCAACGCCTGTCCGTCCTGGCGCGTCCCGAAGTCGAGGCACTCGGCTAACTTGAGACACCTGCGACTCCAGCGCGCCGGTCGAATCTGTGGCACACCGTTGCTTGTTGGTGCACCACGAATCCCGACAATCACGCGTCCTTGTCGACGACCACTTCGGCAGCCTCGGCGGGGGGCACAGCTTCCGCTGGCGGCGCAGCTTCGATCGTCGACGCCACGGCTGCCTCATCGGACTTCGCTTCGGCGACCGCGCGGGTTGCCGCAATCGCATCAGCCAGATGGTGAACAACACGCTCAATCGATCGAATCCCATCGTCGTTGCCGGGAATGGGCAGGTCGACCAGGTCCGGATCGCAATCGGTGTCAATCAAGGCAACGGTCGTGATGCCAAGCTTACGTGCCTCGCGAATCGCATTCTTTTCTTTCTTGGGATCAATGACGACCAGGCACTCGGGCAATCGGTTCATGTTGCGCAAACCATTGAGGTTGCGATACATCTTGCGAAATTCCCGATTCAAAGCGGATTGGGCCTTCTTCGAATAGGCGTCAATCTTGTCGCTCGACCGAATCTCTTCGAGTTCCTCCAAGCGACTCAACCGGCTGCGAATGGTGCGAAAGTTGGTCAAGGTGCCGCCAAGCCAGCGTTCGCTGATAAACGGCATACCGCACCGGGCTGCTTCGCGTTCGATTGTCGCACTGGCTTGACGCTTCGTGCCGACGAACAGCACCAGGCTGCCACCTTCCGCGACTTGAGCGAGGTATTTCTTCGCGCGCAGAATACCGCGGACGGTTTCCCGGATGTCGATGATGTGAATCTGTTTCTTGCGACCGTAGATGTAGGCCGCCATTTTCGGGTTCCAGCGACTCGCCCGATGCCCGAAATGCACGCCAGCTTCAACCAATTCCTGAACGATTGTCTGCGACACGTAATTCTCCCAAAAAATTTACGATCGGTCCCGCGATGGCCACGTCGGCCACAGGTCGAACCTTTGCAGGTGCCCGATCAGATCTAGAAAGTTTCTAAATGCGCAAACCACTTCCAAACATGGCTTTGCGTCTCATTTAAACAGATCGGCCAATTTACCAGCCAGTCTTCAAATGGTCAATCGGAGTGAGCAGCAGGGGCGTCCCCGCCCCTCCCCTCCAGTTCGCCCCCGCCACCCAGTGTCCTACTGTGCCTGCGCCAGCGAGCCGTGCCTGCGCCAGCGAGAATTCCTCGTGAAACACGCTGCTGATGAGTCGCCATCCCCTCGCCTGGGGCACCGGCTGTGGCGTGTCGCGGTCGTTGACATCTCGTTCAAGACAGCGCTAGAATGACGGGTTTTCCCCCTCCCGCCGTGACCTGCGGGTATGTCACATCCTGGCCCCTGTCGATACGGGGAAACGGATCGGAGGGGCCCTTCTCTCGAGGCTGGAGACGCGTTGTGAAAGAGGCGATCGCCAAAGCGGACACCCTGATCGAAGCGATGGGGTGGATCCGTCAGTTTCGTGATAAGGTCACCGTCATCAAGCTCGGCGGCAGCTTTATGGATGACGAAGACGCGCTCCGCCATGTACTGATTGATATCGTCTTCATGGAAACCGTCGGCATGCGGCCGGTCGTGGTGCACGGCGGTGGCCCGGCCATCAATCGTGCGATGGCCGCGGCCGGGATCGAAGCCCGCTTTGTCCAGGGGCGACGCTATACCGACGCCAGGTCCCTGGAAATCGTCGAGCGTGTTTTGGCCACCGAGACCAACGAACAGTTGGCCGCCGACATCGAGGCGACCGGTGGGCGGGCGATGAACCTGAATTTCCGGACCACCAATGTCCTGTTCGGCGAACGGTTGGCCCTTCACGACGCCGCCGGCGAGGCGATCGACCTGGGGTCCGTCGGGACCGTGACACGTGTCGACCGGGCCACGATCGAGAACCTGAGCTACGCCGGACAAGTCCCCGTGATTCCGTCAATGTGCCTTGACCAGGATGGTAACAAGCTGAACGTCAATGCGGACACGGCCGCCACCGCGGTCGCACAGGCGTTGGGGGCGGAGAAACTGGTGTTTGTCAGCGACGTCAACGGCGTCCGCCGTGACAAGAACGAGCCAGAGTCGCTGATTCACTCGCTGACCGCCGAGGAAGCGCGGGAGCTTATCGCCACGGGAGCCATCGACGCCGGCATGATTCCCAAGGTCGAGGCTTGCCTGGAGACACTTGACCGGGGCGTGCGAAAAATTCACATCATCGATGGCCACGTCCGGCATTCGCTCCTCTTGGAAATTTACACCACGACGGGCGTGGGTACGCAGATCATCCAAAAGGCCCGACCGTGAACTTTCCCGCAATTTTCCGGCGAACGCCCAACGCGACCGCTTGTCTTCAATGGTTTCCCCGTGCGACTATTCGCGTGCCGCGCAGCAATTCGCAATCCGGCGGCCTGCGCAGTTTCCCCTCATGACCAAGGAGCTATACGATGGCCTCCGTTGCAGAACTGAGTTCCCCGGACACGGTTGAACTTTTCAAACAGTACGTGATCCCAAATTACAGTCGGTATCCCGTCAACTTGGTCCGTGGCGAAGGATCGTTGGTGTGGGACAGTGAAGGAAAACGCTACCTGGACCTCTTTCCAGGTTGGGGCTGCAACCTCTTGGGGCATTGTCCGCCACGGGTCGTTCAGGCCGTACAAGAACAGGTGGCGACGTTAATTCACGTCCCCAACACCTGGCATCTTGACGCCCAAGGCCGATGGGCAAAGTTACTCTCGGAACACAGTTTCGGAGGACAGGCGTTCTTCTGCAATTCGGGGGCCGAAGCCAACGAAGCCGCGATCAAGCTGGCGCGGCTCCATACGCCCCCCGAGCGTTACAAGATCATCACTTCCGAGGGCGGGTTTCATGGCCGCACGCTCGGTTCGTTGACCGCCACCGCCCAGCCCAAATACCACGAAGGCTTGGGGCCCCTGGTCGCAGGCTTTGTGTACGCCCCCTACGGCGACCTGGAGGCGGTCGCTGAATTGATCGATGACGAAACCTGCGCGATTCTGGTCGAGCCCATTCAAGGTGAGGGGGGCGTCCGGATTCCGCCTGCCGGTTTCCTCCAGGGACTCCGCGATCTCGCGGACCAACACGAACTGCTGCTGATGTTTGATGAAGTTCAGACCGGATGCGGTCGCACCGGCGAGTGGTTTGCCTATCAGCACTTTGGGGTCACGCCTGATGTCATGACGTTAGCCAAAGCGGTCTGCGGCGGTATTGCCGGCGGCGCCCTGCTGACGACGCCAGAGATTGCCAAGAGCCTCCGTCCCGGAATGCACGCGGCCACCTTCGGCGGCAACCCGATCGCGGCGCGTGCCGGAATCGCGACCCTCGAAACCATTGAAGAAGACAACCTGCTCGAGAATGCGAAACAACTTGCTGATGTGTTCCGCACACGCCTCACGGCGTTCCAGAAATCGTGCGAACTGGTCGAAGACGTTCGCGTTCAAGGGATGATGATCGGAATCGAACTCTCCGTCGAAGGTGCCCCGGTCGTCCAAACCTGCTTGGAAAACAACTTGCTGATCAATTGCACCCAGGGCAACGTGATCCGCTTGCTGCCTGCGATGACCTTGACGATCGAACAGGCCGAGGAAGGATGCGATCTCCTGGTGGCCGCCATCGAACAATTGGCGACAACATAACGACCCGGCACAGTCGGTGCCCAACACGCGAACATTAGCTCCCTCGGACGATTCTTGAAAGGTTCCATCGGTGCGACATCTTCTGACTCTCTGTGATCTGACTCCTCCCGAAATTGAAACCGTCTTCGCTGTGACGAAGGACTTGAAGACGAAATACCAACAGGGCGTACGCGAGCCGCTGCTGCCAGGGCGCGTGATGGCGTTACTGTTCGAGAAGCAGTCTCTCAGGACACGCGTCAGTTTCGAAACCGCCATGGTCAACCTCGGAGGTGGGAGCCTGTTTCTGGGACGCGACGTTGGCTGGGGCGAACGTGAATCCATGGCGGACTTCGGCCAGGTTATCAGCCAATACTGTGATGTCGTGGTCTGCCGGACGAATTCCCATGCCAAGATCGAACAGCTTGCCGAACATTGCACGTGCTCGGTCATCAATGGCCTGACCGATCTCGCACATCCCTGCCAGGCATTGGCCGACCTCTTTACGATGAGCGAAATCCACGGCGATCTTCGCGGACTCAAGCTGGCGTTCGTGGGTGATGCGAATAACGTGGCGCGCAGCCTGGCGCTGGCCTGCGGTAAGTTGGGGCTGAAGTTCTCACTGGCCTCCCCCCCCGGCTATCGTTTTGACGAGTCATTTCTCAAGCTGCTGGCCCAGGAATGTCCGGATGCCACGATCGAACAGACCGGCGATGCGGCCGTCGCCGTCGATGGTGCTGCCGCCGTCTACACTGATGTATGGACCAGCATGGGCCAAGAGCAAGAGCGGGCCGACCGTGAAAAGGCGTTTCGAAACTTTCGCGTCGACGCGAAGTTGATGTCCGGAGCCCGCGCCGACGCCTGCTTCCTGCATTGCCTGCCCGCGCGACGCGGTGAAGAAGTTGATGCCGACGTCATCGACGGACCATGCAGTGCCGTGATTCAGCAGGCCGGTAATCGCCTGCACCTGCAGAAGGGCTTGCTGGCCTGGCTCCTCACCACCAAACCGTAGCCATTACACGACTCCCTCACAACGATTGAAACCTGCCATGACACGCCGCGCCAACGAACTTCGTCCCGTGAAAATCAAACGCCGCTACACACGGGCCACCGCCGGCAGCGTGCTGTACCAATCAGGCAATACCACCGTGCTCTGCACCGCCAGCATCGAATCGAAGGTGCCGCACTGGATGGCGGGTAGCGGCAAAGGCTGGATCACGGCTGAATACAATATGCTGCCCGGCAGCACGAGTCCACGGAAACGGCGGGATCGGCAGAAAGTTGATGGCCGCACAACCGAGATCCAGCGGCTGATCGGTCGCAGCCTGCGCGCTGTGGCAGATTTGGAAGCGCTGGGCGAACAGATGATTACCGTCGACTGCGATGTGCTGGATGCCGATGGCGGCACGCGCACCGCCAGCATCACCGGCGGGTTCATCGCCCTGGTCGACGCTCTACATGCCATTCGTAAGGATCTGCCCGATCCGAATCGATACCCCCTGCGCGACAGCGTCGCGGCAATCAGCGTTGGCTTGGTCGACAACCGGGCCACACTGGATTTGGATTACGAGCAAGATTTTGCCGCCACGGTCGATATGAATGTGGTCATGACCGGCGGCGGACGTTTCATTGAAGTCCAGGGGACTGGCGAAGAGGCCACATTTGACCAGGATGAGTTCGACGCCTTGGTCAAGCTGGCGCGGCGCGGCACCAAGCAGCTCACCGAAATCCAGGCCACGACGCTCGGCAAGCGGTGGCCGTTTGCCTGACCGCGCAACGGCAGACCACTGCGAAACCGTGGCGAATTGCGAGCTCGCTCCCAACCTCTCAGGCGTCCCCATCCGCAACCGAAAGTGCGTCATGAGCCGAACTCTCTGCGTTTTCGTCTGCCTGCTTATCGGGCTGTTCGAATCTGGCCGTGCGGAAGAAGCCAAACCCGACGGCGCCGGCGAAGCACTCAAAGCAGCCGCGGCGTTTCATCTGCCACCAGAGTTTACGGTCCAGCTGTTTGCCGCTGATCCTCAACTGGTCAACCCGATCGCCCTCTGCCTGGACGAACAGGGGCGCGTCTTTGTCGCCGAAGAACACCGGTTCAATGAAGGCACTGAGGAGAATCGCACACGCCCCTACTTGCTCGAAGACGATCTACAGATCACGACGCTCGAAGACCGCGTCGCGATGTTTAAGAAGTGGGAACACAAGTTCGAGGGAAGACTCTCGTTTCTCACTAAGAAATCCGACCTCGTCCGGCGACTCGTCGACCAGAACGGCGACGGCCGTGCCGATCAGGCCACCATCTTCGCGGACGGCTTCAACAACATGCTTGACGGCCTTGGCTCCGGGTTGATCGCCCGAGAGGGACAACTCTGGTACGCCTGCATTCCCAATCTTTGGTTGCTTGAGGACCAGGATGGCGACGGCCATGCGGATGCCAGGTCGTCGTTACTGCGCGGATTTGGCGTCAACGCCGCCTTTCTGGGGCACGACCTGCATGGCCTCGTTTGGGGCCCCGATGGCAAGCTGTATTTTTCGGTCGGGGATCGTGGAGCCCATGTCGTCACGAAAGAGGGAACGACGATTTCCAACCCGCGAAATGGTGCCGTCTTCCGCTGCCAACCCGACGGTACCGAGATGGAAATGATCCACCGCGGCTTGCGCAATCCGCAAGAGCTGGCGTTTGACCAATATGGCAACCTCTTCGCCGACGACAATAATTGTGACAAAGGCGACCATTCGCGCCTGGTGTACGTGGTCCCTGGCGGTGACAGCGGCTGGAACATGGCCTTTCAGACGATTCCCGAGCCCTATCTGACGGGTCCCTGGCACGCCGAAGCGATGTGGCATTTAGAGCATGCCTTGCAACCTGCTTACATCGTCCCGCCAGTCGGCAAGCTCGGTGCCGGGCCTTCAGGCTTCGTGTTCTCATCGGGGACCAGCCTTCCACCCCGCTTCCGCGACCACTTTTTCTACTGCAACTTCACAGGCAACGGCGGCATTGAATCGTTTGCCGTCCAACCCCAAGGTGCCGGGTTCACGATCGTCGACCATCAAGATTTCTGCAAGCCGGTCCAAGCAAGTGACGTGGACTTTGGTTATGACGGGAAGATGTATATCGCGGTCTACCCCGCTTCACCATGGGATCGAACGACCAGCGGCGGTCGCATCTATTCAATCTTTGACGCGTCGCGTCTCAAGCACCCCATCGTTACAGAGACCGAACGACGATTTCGTAATGGATTCACTGGCGTGCCCATGGGTGAACTCGCCGAGTTGCTTCATCATGAGGACATGCGGATCCGGCAACGGGCCCAATTCGCGCTCGCGGCCCAAGGTGCGGACGCAATGGAATCGCTGGCTAACTTGGCCGCTGAAGATACGAATCGGCTGACGCGCCTGCATGCGATTTGGGGCCTGGGCCAGATTGGGCGTGACACCCCGGCGGCGCTACAAATCGTGCTTGGCTTGCTGTCGGACGAGGATCCGGAAATCCGCGCCCAGGCCGCGCGCGTGCTGGGTGACGCCCGCTATCGGCCCGCAAGCGAGCAGATCGTCCCGCTGCTAAGAGATGAAGTGCCGCGCGTGCGGTTCTTTGCGGCGCTGGCACTGGGTTCGCTGCAGTTCGGGCCGGCCGTCGGTCCCATCTTTGATATGCTCCACACCAACGACGACCAGGATCGCTTCCTCCGGCACGCCGGCGTCGTGGCACTGGAACGCATCGGCGACCCGCAGCAGGTCCAACAGCGCGCCGGTGACAAATCGAACGCCGTCCGCATGGCGGTCGCCCTGGTCCAGCGTCGTTGGTCCGACCCGCGAATTTCCCAGTTCCTCGATGACGCGGAGCTCGACATCGTCGTCGAAGCGGCCCGAGCCATTAACGATCAACCACTTCTCGGTCGCCTTGAGGTTGCGCCGGCAGCGAGAAGCGAGCCGTTGATCGTGGCCAAGCACATGCCGACCGGTCGCGCCAAGCTGGCGCAGCTCGCCGAACGTTATCGCCATGCGACCGATGCTCGCGTCGCGCCACTCCTGCGCCGAGTCATCAATGCGAATTTCCAGATCGGCGCACGGGCCAATGCCGCGGCCGTGGTTGGAATCGCGACGAGTACCACGCTGCCGCCAGCGATTCGGGCCGAGGCGATTGCGGCCTTGTCCGAGTGGCAGACACCGTCCAATCGCGACCGTGTCACCGGCTACTGGCGGCCGATCCCAGCTCGCGACGGAACGGTCGTTCGCGACGTCGTTCAGCAGGCGGCATCGCAACTGCTCGCGACGACCGACGGGCCGCTACAGACGCAGGTCACGAAATTGCTGACCAAACTCGATGTGGAAACCAATGATCGTGCCTTCGCGGCCTGGGTCGGCGACCCACAGCGTGCCGAATCATCTCGCTTGGCAGCCTTGCGTCTGTTGGCCCATCGAGAATTCGCCAGTCTGCCGGAGGTCGTCGAGCAATCATTGGAGTCGAACAGCGCAGCGTTGCGATCCGAGGCCCGCGACCTGCTCGCGGCGATCGACCCGCCGCGCGCGGCCACGTTACTGGCAGCGCTGCTCGACCAGCCCGAGGCGGACGTCAGCGAGCAGCAGCGTGCGTTGGCAACGTTGGGACGAATGCAGACGCCGTCCGCAGCGATGACGCTCGACGTGTGGGCGGACCGCCTTCGGAAGGGACAGGTGCCGCTGGCGCTGCAACTCGACTTGATTGAAGTCTTCGCAACATCTTCCACCGCGTCCCGGGCAGCCGCATTACGTGCGTTTGCAGCCACTGCGGATGAGTCCGACCCGCTGGCCCCCTATCGTCTGGCACTGGCCGGCGGCGACGCGCAAGCTGGCGGTGAACTGTTCGCCGGCCACGTGGCGGCGCAGTGCATCCGCTGTCACACGGTGGGCAACCGGGGCGGGACCGCAGGTCCGAACCTCTCGCATGTGGCCGATCCCAAACGCCACAGTGACCGCCGATTTCTGCTGGAGTCCATCGTGCTACCGAATGCGAAGATCGCTCCCGGCTTCGGCACCGTCACATTGGTGTTAGATACGGGCCAGTTGGTCGCCGGCACGATCCAAGCAGAAGACGCCGAGTTTCTCACATTGGTCACACCCCAACAGGAAACGATTCGCATTCCCCGCGGCACGATCGACGAGCAAACCGCCACGACATCTGCCATGCCATCAATGGCCAAAGTTCTCACCCAACGCGAACTTCGCGACTTGATCGAATATCTCGCCACGCTCCGGTAGTAATAGCACACAAACCGCAGTTCTCGCGTAGCCGAATCGGTGCTTGCGGGTGGCTGGGCGGTGCGTGCTTGTGATCCGCAGATTTCGCAGCAGGACGCAGATTAATGATGCTGATTGACAAGCCCCGCGAGATCCGTGAAGACCCATCGCGCAATCCTTGAACCGGTACCTGAGACGCCCCGGGCATCTGCGAAAATCTGCGTAATCTGCGGACCAACAGACACCCCACAAATCCCAGAAGA